>CAINFV010000068.1 GCA_903848235.1 Chlamydiia bacterium
AGGATCTGGGTCTATATATTCGAACAAAACCGGGGGGAATGGAATAGTACCGTTTACCCCAAACGGGATAATGGTTGGCGTTCCAGCCGTTGGATAGATATTGAGAGGGAGATCTACAAATGATAAGGATATATAACCACGCTCTTGATCACTTCCAGGATCTCCTTGTGGCCCTTGAAGCCCTGTATCCCCTGGATAGCCGCTAGCGCCACTGGCGCCGCTAGGGCCGCGATGACCGCGATGACCGCGATGACCGCGAGGCCATTTATGATGGCACTTTTCGATAGTCGTTGTAAATCGCTCTATGAAGAATGGGAGCGGTTGAGTAGTTTCTCCAATAAGCAAGTTCGATGTAAGAAAACACAAAGCCATGAACAAGCTATGATTTTTCATTAGAATCACCACCTTGCTTTCCACCTTTTTGTATTGAATATCCAACTGGGAGAAGGGCAATGCGATGGGCGGTAACGGATATATCTCTGCTAAGAAGTTCGTCAGGCGTTGTTGGCGTTTTTCCTATAGTTAGGTTCTTGGTTGCCTCGAGGACTTTAACGCGAAATCTGCCACCGTCAGGAACAGGAATAATAGCTTCCGCAGTGCCGGCAGAAGAAATAAAATCCGGGTCATTGGGAACAAGGACGGTTGAAAAGACGTTGTATGGCAATGAATCATCCCACCCAAGTCCAATATTAACTTGCGGCTGAAGGCGGAGTAGTAGCAGAGGCTGCGCTGGATTATCGAGAGCTGCTGCCGCATACATGGAAAATTCGACCATGTACATCCCTCCCCCTCCAGGCAGTATTTCAAGGTACCTCTCTTCTGAAAATGGATCTTCAGGATGGGGATCATTGTACCGAACTAAAACGGGGTCAAAGCCGGGAGTATCGCTGATCCCAAATGGGATAATGACGGTGTCGGGGAATTCTCCAACGGAAATGTCCATAGCGGGACCTAAATATGATAGGCCTATCCAGGCGGGGGGTAGTCCTTCCCCGTCTTTTCCTTTTTCCCCCTGCGGCCCTTGCGGCCCTTGAGCTCCTTGAGCTCCAAGCGCCCCTTGATACCCTTGGGGGCCTGGATGGCCACGATGCCCACGCGGCCCTCTATGGTGATGGCTTTTTTCGACGGTTGTTGCATATTGCTCAGTCACGAATGGAAGCGTTTCTAACGGCGCTCCAACAAGTACGCTCGACGCAAGACAAAAAAAAGCTGAGAACGCGCAAAGACTTTTCATAAAACTCCCCTTCGGTTACGTCCCTCATCTTAACCAGGGAATTTCAATTATTCACAACATTAATTTTTATTTTTACCGGTAGCTCGTCACAAACATAGAACTTCCGTTGCAAAAAGCACTAGAAATGCCATAGTCTTTAAGATATGAACTATATCTTGATCTCCAGACGAACATATGAGCCTTTTGCATGATAACTCCCTTTGTAATCTGTATTCTCGGAGCCGCCCAGAATCCCTTTGTGACAGCTTGGGTCGACTCTGATCTGATTGGAAAGATGATCTTCATAGCCTTGATAGCGCTATCCCTCATCAGCTGGACGATTATTATCCATAAATGGTGGATCACAAGCCGCGTCAAACAAGAATCCTTTCTCTTTAAGCGCTCTTTCTTCGAACAGAAGAACAGCCCTCTCTCTGTGACTTACTCCAGAGTAACCCATGCAGAAACTCCCAATGCCTTTCAGATCGTCTACGAAGTACTCAAAGGAAAAACAGCAGAGCTCTTCGAGAAAAACCAACGTGGCAAAGAGGAGCATACAGCAGGAAACAAGCAGCCATCTCTTCTTGCCGCCTCTGACATAGCTCTTCTCGAAACACATGCCTGCTCTACTATCTCTACAATCACAAAATACTTAGAACGAAATCTCTATCTCCTTTCGACCATCGTCACCTTAGCGCCATTCTTAGGGCTACTAGGCACTGTCTACGGCATCCTCGTTACCTTTTCCGGATTAGGAGACGGCACCATGGGGTCTAATGCACAGGTTTTAGGAGGGTTGTCATTAGCACTTACCACAACGGTCATCGGCCTTTTAAATGCCATCCCAGCTCTCGTTGGCTATAACTACTTGAAGAATAACATCGCTGAGTTCGACCACGAGATGGAGCGGTTTGCCACCGAAGTCCTTTCAACCTTAAACATGCACTATAGAACCGTTGAGGTATAGGCCATGGGACAGGGTCTTGCACGACGGAGGACAGTAGAACTCCAAGAACCTATCATCAACCTCACGCCGCTGATTGACGTGGTGTTCGTGGTATTGATCGCTTTTATCTTAGTCGCTCCTCTCCTCGATCGCGACCAAGTGCAACTAGCCTCTGGAGCTAATGTCCCATCCCACGTCCCCCTGTCAATGAAAGAAGCCAGCCCCATCCAAATCCATGTTCGTGCGGACAATACTATTCTCTTCGCAGGAATGCTAACCTCCATAGATGACCTCCCTCAAAAGCTGTTCACCGCTCGGCAACAGTTCCCACAAGCACATCCGCAGGTATTTCATGATAAGAGAGCTCACTTTGGAACCTACCAGGCACTGAAAAACTGCCTGGAAAAAGCAGGATTTGACGAAATGGATATCGTGTTATCCCCTTCATAAGAAAAGGCCATCTGTGTCGGAACTGCACTGTGACATGTCGATCAAACAATCGACGCAAAAAGCTTTTGGAATTTCACTTTCACTGCACGTACTCTTCATCTCTTTTTTTATCGCTTCCGC
>CAINFV010000069.1 GCA_903848235.1 Chlamydiia bacterium
AAAAGTGTCGACGAGGCACTTCCTACGACAAAAAAGCGGTCTTTTAGTGAGAAGGTTCCCTCAATACTATTTCCATTCGTTGATTGCACATGTTTTGTCGCCATTGTGGAAGCTCTCCGTGCCACATGTCGACGGGTAGCTGGCGCTCAAGGTTTTGTGGCAAGAATTGATGCGGCATTAGCCGCCCTGCTGGGGCCGACAGAGCTGAAAAGTCCAATTTCTGTAGATGCGTTGATAGCTGAGTTTTTACGCCGGCTAGAGGATCTTGATGGTGAAATCAATACTATACCCACTTAAGTTCAAGAATCGGGAATTTGCCAACGCCGAAAACCCCATCTTCGATTCCGAAAAAACAGCCTTTATATCCAATAGTGGGCTTGTTTTTTCGGAATCAAATCTGGAGCTTTCGGCGTTGGCAAATTCCCGATTCTTGAACTTAAGTGGGTATACATACGAAGGAAGAGGAGTTGCACTGATACTGCCGCCGCGATGGTTGGCTGTAACAAGGGAGACGGCTCTTTAACATCTTCCTCGTGCATCAACTAAGAATCACTCTTTAACGGCCTCTTCAGCTACGGCCTCACTAAAATTCCTACCGTGGAATAGACTGGCAATTCTGTTCCTCAACTTTCTGTATCGTAGGCAGACTTCATCGGTCTCGGTACATTTCTTGGAAATAAAAAAAGGAAGTTGAAAGAGGTAGGGAATTTCAATTTCTTCATAATCTCTATTCCTAACACTTCTCATCCAGCGCCACTCGTCATTAAACGATTCAAATTCAGATACATGAGGCTCAGGAACAAATGGTTCGTATGGAACATCATTTATTAGACGCCTACAGGACGGAGACTCAGTAATTATCTCCGGTATGGGTTTGGGATCAAACGGGAGCAGGCAGACCAATGGATATTTCTTTAAATAGAAACCAACATCCAAATATCTTTCATAATACCGACTGTTTTCTTCTCCATACCCCAATGCAATTCCAATGGCAACAACGTCGCGTTTAAAACAGTCTACAATGTGAATTTTTGGGTCAGCTAACGTTGTGTAAAAAACCTCGTAAGCTCCATATTCTCTTTCAACTAAATCAGAAAGATATTTGTTTTTTTTCACGCAATCAAAAAGAGATTTTTTATGGATAAGTATGATTTCAGAATAAAAATCAGCGGGACGAAATATCTTTAACAAAAAGCGGGGCGACCCATCAAATGTTTTCTCAAGCGATTCAAAGAATTTTTTTTGAAGCTCTGGATTTGGTATAGACTCAAAACCGCAGCAATACTCTATGGAAATAGGCTTTTCGCCAATCAGGGTATATCCACAACATCTAGAAAACACCCTCTGAAATTCTCTTTCAATAATAGAATCATCACGGTCTCGGACCTGATTATAAGAGAATCTGCTACAAATCCATCCTGGCCAAAAAATAAATAGGAGGATGAAGAAAAAAAAGCAAAACACAAATACAATTGTTCTTCTTTTCACAACATCCTCCAAATCATAGCAAGGGACTATCTACGGTTTTTCATATATGGGCATGTCCATTCGTGAACCCGCTGTGCGTCTCTCGAGGAAAATTCTTGTCCACAGCCCCCACACTTAAACGACATTCGACCCTTTTCCTCAAATTTAATAACCTCTGATTCCAAGAAGTAAGCCCCCTTCTTATCCGCATGTATAGCTCTTGTTGTGATAACGCCCTTACTCGTTCTAACCTGGATGCCCGGCTCACAAAACGTAACATTAGCTTTGTTCACATAAAACTTTTTTTTGTTGTTAGCCTTGTTGCTGGTTCCGGCAAACAATCCTCCAAAGGCACCCATGGCAATCAAAGCAATAAACCCAAGTCTGGACATTCGCATAGTCGGCTCCTTGTGAAAATTCATAAAGAATCCATTAACGACATTTGTCGAAGATGTTGCCGCCAGAGAGTATGAGGTCAGTGTATTGGCTGCAATAGATTTTCAGTACAGAATGAAGAGGAATCTCAACGAATATGATACGCCACACAGGCAGATGAACCATTACCTAGGATTCGAAGGGCAGGCCCCCTACAGCAGCTCTACAAGCAAGATTTTTGCCAACAGGACCAACAGCGCCTAATAGAAGAAGAACATATATACCACTCTTCATTGAAAAATCTACTTATCATTGAGTTTAGCCAATTAACGATTTGGTATGAGCCGTATCCGTATACGCATCCTATTACCCATAAGCCATCTTTACCGGGCTGGCGTCCGGTAAGAGGGCTTATGGGTAATATGATGCGTACGAATACGGAAACGGGCATGAAAAGCCACATTTTGAGGCTTCGGCAATTCCCGTGTTTCGCATCAATTGCTTTGTCCGGTCAACTCCTCCCATAAAGAGGCGGTGCAAAACCAATAAATTTAGTCATTACCACTCGACCGAATCATGATCATTATCTTACAATCTCTCTAAGTCTTTTTTTTGTTTATGAGGTCATATCCACCTTATTATTTGACATAAGATGCTTATCAGCAAAGACTTATCTAAGCAAGTGTTAAAGTCAGGAGAATTACAAGGGATACACGTTGTCTTTAGTCCGCAGGATCTTGCTGGAAGTAGCGATCTTTTACAGAGGATAGTTTCGGCGTTGAATGTTGACGAAAAGGTGTTGGATTACGCCGCTTTAACACGAAGGGTGAAAGCTCTTCGTGCCGCATGTCGACGGGTAGCTGGCGCTCAAGGTCTTGTGGCAAGAATTGATGCGGCATTAGCCGCCCTGCTGAGGCCGACAGAGCTGAAAAGTCCAATTTCTGTGCAGGCGTTGATAGCTGAGTTTTCACGTCGGCTAGAGGATCTTGATGGTGAAATCAACACCATTGAACGAGATTTGACGCCATAGAATGGGTTTTAAGGCCCCCTATTGACTCTCTGTGGGATTGATAGCGATGAGGCAGGCTGGATAGTCGTCTATAACGCAGTCGCCCCGCAGACGGAGCTTTTGGAGGATTCCGCTCGTCTGCTTCTCACAGGGAAGCTGCCTGGTCATATGAATAGCATTAGCAAGCATGACATTGAGAGGGACTACTGGGGTGGAGGCAAACTCCAAAAGTGTCGACGAGGCACTTCCTACGACAAAAAAGCGGTCTTTTAGTGAGAAGGTTCCCTCAATACTATTTCCATTCGTTGATTGCACATGTCTTGTCGCCATTTCTGTGGAAATATACAACGACCCCCAGCCTTCATGTCTCCAGGTGAACTGGTGCGTGAGGGGATTTGCCGTAAGATAGGAATAGAGAAACGCGATCCCCTGGTCTGTTGCCTTTTGAAATACTAATGAGATGAGATCTGAGGCCGTAAGAGAGGAGTTTTCGGATTGAATTGTTTGAAAGAGGGTATGGAGGCAGTACGTGTCGATAATCCCAGGCGCTCCTCGGTTGTCGCCTTTGGCTAAGAGGACTACATTCTCCCCTCGTTGTGTACAGCACTGAAAATAGAGGGCATTCAGTCCGACTCCGTACGACATGGCGACCCCGATATTCGGGTCGTTTTGAGGAATTAGACTTGTCAGAAGTGATTTTTGAAGGGCTTCTAGCTGGGAGAACAACTCAAAGAAATAATCGACTCCCTGCCGATCTTTTTGGAGGGTGCCAGAATGAATATAGTCGGAGATAACTGTGATCAGCTCGCTGATATCATGGTAGCGGTCTTCGGGCTTTGGTTGGAGAGCCATATGGAGGATAGGTTGCATACCTCGTGGAGCTAACGTCAAAATAACTCGTCCATGGGTGATCTTGCCCATGACAAGTTCGTAGGCAATGATGCCGATAGAATAGATATCGGACTGAATGGACAGGTTTCTTGGGTTTTCTTGAGCCTCCGGGCTCATGTAAATTGGCGTTCCGATGAATCTTTTTGAAGGGGTGGTGGACGTTTCGGGACTCTCGTTGATCACCCGTGCAATGCCAAAGTCGATGACTTTTACCTGATTTTGGTCGGTAATCAAGATGTTTTCGGGCTTCAAATCACCGTGGATGACGCCGTGGGTATGCAGATGCCCAATGGCATAGCAGACCTGCAAGAGGACTTCTAACGCTCGTTTTAAGGGGAGGGGGTTATGCTGAAGGATTCTTCGCAGGGATGTGCCGCGCACAAGCTCCATGGCGATGTAGACGCCGCCTTCCCACTCGCCATACTCATAGAGCTTGACGATGTTGGGGTGGTCTGACATGGCAATGATGCGGCCTTCATTGACAAACTGTTGCACGAGGGCGGGGTCTGAGAGGAAGCGTGGCAGCAGGACCTTGACTACTATCTGGTCATGGGTCAGAGGATCGGTAGCCAGATAGATGGTGCTCATTCCGCCTTGAGAGTAGATCCCGTCAATATGAAAGCGGCCGATGTATTGAGGCAACACAGGATTCTGGAGAGGATCGCTTTTCTCTGATGGGCCAGGGGCGGCAGGTTCAGGCATGGGATGCTGCATGCTGCGAGAAGATGGTCTCTTTGATGCGGACGCCGACATTATCTCCTATGCGAACGAGCTCTCCTTGCCCAAAAATCTTCCCGTTGACTACAAGCATCACGCCGTTTTCTGGACGTATGTCGAGGTCAAGAAGGTTGCCAGGCTGAAGTGCTGTGAGCTGGTCAATTGACATCGTCAGTTCTGTCAGCTCTACGATGATCGTTAGCGGCAGCTGGTCGATGGTGACGGGCTCCTTGGCAAGATTTCCTGACATCTGAGTGGCTTGCTGCGCCTCTTCTTCTGTCATTGGGATGGCGGTCTCTTCTTGCTCTTCTGCCTCTTCTCCTTCGAAAGGATTTTCTTCAGAGGATGCTTGGTCTCTTGAAGATGCTCCTCGTGCAGGGTTTTGTGGTTGAGAATCTGCTGGTAGGTCGTCTTCAGGAGACTCACCGGGCTGAGGTCGGATTCGTTTTTGAGGATTAAGTTCTTTCATAGACATGGAGTGGCCTCCGAGAGGAAGAAATGCTTCGTGTTGAAGTGGCATCTCTAAAATTTTTACATTGCCCTCTTGTACTTTTGCTCGGAAGAGGGGGTGTCCGTTGTGGGTTAAAAAGACCCGTGCTTTTGGGGAGTTTGGTATGTAGAACGGGTGGTCAATGAGCAGGAAATCACCGTTTTCCAAAGATCCTATTTCCTGAGCAGTGAGAAATGTTCTTCCAGCTTCTACGGAGATATGGACATCGATTTCTGAGCGTAGTGATGGCGATGCTTTCGGCTCATCTCCCATTCGCAAGGTTCTCCAAGACTCGAGAAACTCAGGGGGAACGACGAGACGAGCAAGTGCCGTCTCCCCGAGAAGCTGAACTTTGATATCCTGACAGAGGCTTCCTGCGCTTTCCGTTTCCTGACGCGTTGTGATGCGGGGCACTATTGCTTTTAGAGAGGGGATTTGATGGGCGCAGGCGACGAGTTCTGTGGTGAAAAACAGCTGAAATTGATCAAAAAACGATGGTTCTTGCTTGAGGAGCGTTGCCATATCGACGTGAAGAATGTGTGCCATGAGGCGTTCTATGTCGCTTCGGCTGATGAGGAGAAGGATTTGTCCGTTGATACCTGGGATGGAAAGGGCGATGGGGATGACAGGCGCGACGAGGCCTTGGAACAGGTCGTCTTTTTCCTTCCACCCAAACTCTTGTGGAGAAAGGGCAAGATCGATGTCGAATATTTTTTTGAATTCAGCCCCAAAGTCATTCCATGGGAATGAAAACGTCTGATCAATCAGAGGGCGTCTGTCGAGAGCAAACAGTTCTCTCGAATAACTCCGAAGGTGTGTAAAGAGGTCAGACACGTGTGGTTCCGAAGCTACACTCACCGCTGTTTTCTACCTACGTATTCAGTTGTTTAAAACCTACTGTCGCTGAAACGACGATGAAAAGAGGTCGCTTCTCCTCTTGAGGTTATTCCTACATTGCAGCTCTTAGCAATAAAAACCAAGCAACCGGAGGTTGAAAGCAGGAATAAAAACCTCATTCCGCTGTTTCTTTTTCATACCATACTCGGTGCGATATCCACCAATGGGATTTTTCTGAGTATCGTTAATTACACGATGTCGGCGTCTGTTCGCAAGTATCTGCTTCGGTGTGCGACCATCTGAAGCGCTTTGCTCTCTGTCTTCTAGTGGTTGTCCCAAGTTGCTCTATCTGAGTCATCTAGGCATCGAGCCTTCTAGCGAATAGACGGCAACTTGGGTCCAATATGATTGTCGAGCGGGTTTTTCTTATGGTTTACTTTTTCCCTTTGGGTGGTGGATCGGGTAGGGGATGTGCTTTCTTTAGTGCTTCATAGTCTTGTAAGGTGATTGTGGCCATGGTTGGAAACAGGTGAATATCTTTAGCATGCTTTGTCCCTAATCTTAATAGAGCTCCTTCCGCTTGTTTTTCTCGTGCAGCCACCTCGCCTACGTATCTTCCTTTTTCTTCTTCGACAAAAGTGCTTGTCGCTTGTTTCAGTTTATCTGGCAATCCTTTTTGTGCTTTACAAAAGTCGAGAATGGTCTGAACGTCTTTGATATCCTCTGAAAGCTGGAGGCCTGGTTTGGGCTCGGTGCTGGTTGCTTTTATCCAGTCAGTTAAGAATTGTTCAAGATCATCTGGATTCCTGCCGAGATTAAGGCCTGCTTCTAAAGCATCTAGGTGTTGTTGTTCAGCGGGACTAGGGGGCGTAGGTGGGGTAAAATCAAGTCCCCTCCCCACCGTTGGACTCCACTTCGTTTGAAAATCTTTCCGTAATACCGGTGCGGTATGTGGTGGTGCTGGCGCATCTCGAGCTGTTTCAGCCGGTAGTGGGGGTGCTGCTACGGTTGGTGACTTGTCTCCATGAACGTCCGGAAGCGGAAAACTGAATGTTCCGTTACGTAAAGCTTCGTCCGCTATCGCCTCCCAATTCTCTTCTGCTGCTGCCATAAATGGTGGTTCTGGAGTTATTTCATCCGGTGGACCCGGTTCAGTCTCTGGTGTGCCGAGCATTGGTGAAGAATCGCCAGAAATTGATAGACGATGACTCATTCCACGGGGAGGTTCGGCTGCCGCAGGCATTTCTTCCGGCATGGGTGGTGCAGGAATCGGCACGCCAAGTTCGTTCAATTTGGCGTTTGACTGTGCCAATAATTCTTCCAAACCACTCCTTGTGGTGGGGGGGAAATGTGTGAAAGCTTCGGTTTTCAATAGTTCATGAAAATGGGAATTTAGAGCTTTTTGTTCATCTGCCGTTCCATGTCCCAATACATCTCGTGAAATTTTGGACATTTGTTGACATGCGACCAAAATTAAAATTATCCTTTGCTCTGGGGTAATTTTCTGGTAATCTTTATGCGAGGGATTTTCTAGATCTTTTGCTATCTGAACTAGCGCTTCCATGCCGGAACGATTGTATCCCTTAATTTCATCCAAAAGATTATGAAAAGTGTCTTTTGGCGCCCCAACGGATTGTGGTGATGGTTTACTGCCCGCTGTTTTTGCCGCCCCAACGGATTGGGGTGATGGTTTACTGACCGCTATTTTTTCCGTTATCTTTTTACATAGTTTCTCATAATCCGCTACTGAAAGGTCTTTGTCTTGGGCCACTTCATCTGCTATTTTGTAAAGGTCGGCAGGTTCCTGTGCTACTAGAATCTTTGTTGACCATTTGTTGAATGTTTCTTTCTGTATTTTTTTACGCTGTAGTGGTATTTTTTTACATAGTTTCTCATAATCCGATAATGAAACCTCTGTTCGTTTGTCTACTTCCTGTGTTGCTGCTGTAAGTTCTTCTAGCGTTTTCGCCTTATCAATTTTAGCTTCTAGTTCTGTAAAGCTCTTTTTTGCTCCGAATCCGAGAAGTCTTAAAAAAGTTATTACTTTTAACGTAGACTTAGGTGTTTTTGGTGCGGATGACGGGTTTTTGACTGTCGCGAATTTTCCCCGGGCTGTTTCTGAAATATCAAATTTGAGTCCCGATTCACAAACGGCCGAAGATAAAAGCATTCGATTATTTTCGCTTAATTTCGGTAAAACATTTGCAAAAATTTCCACTATCTGCGCATCGGTTGCTCTCAGTGGCTGGCCTTTCTTTTCGGTTGCTAGATACCTAACTTCTAAAATGATGTCTCCTAAAGACAGCTTCCCTTCTTTGGCGTTCGCTTTGGCTGAAGCCTGAGTAATAGCCTGTTGAAGCATGCTCCTATTAATTGATCCTAGCCCTAAATCACCACTTGCCATACTGCCTCTTGATGTTATCCGGTTACTTCCCTATCAGGAGTTCTTCTGTACTCCCTTGTAAATATTTGAATATGAGAGAAAAGTCAATGAATAAATTTTATCGCTGGCGTGCGCCAGCTATACTCGCACAGACATTTCAAAAGACGAATACCGATTTTTATTAGAATCTACCTCGGTGGACGACGATCTGATGTGCCTCGCGCTACCCCCAAGTGAGGAGCGTTTGAGGTCGTCTCAAATCGATCCATCTGATTCACCCAAGGTCGTGTCTCCTAGCGAATAGGTGGCAACGTCGGTTTTGCCTTCGCGCAGGTCCGCCGCCATCATTCATTGTCTGCGGGGAGCTCTTACAACCCCATTCTCAGTTTCAATCTGCGCTTCTGTGGCAATACCTCTGTTGTCGACTGCGAATTTCACGGTGCGTGAAGGGGGCTTTTTTGAGGTGAAGGTGTTGGCTGTCTTAGGGATACACTCTTCGGCTTCTTCCCCATCACTCTTAAGAAGAAGTGTCTCGCCATCCATTGTCACAGTGAAAGGCGTTGTGTCAGAACCATAGACTCCAACAAAGCGCCGCAGATAGGCGGGCGTACAGAGGTCGACAGAGGGCTTTTTGGTGAAGATGATGTTGGCAACGGTCGGCTCCATTGGAATTTCGACAGCACAGATATCACCTGCGAGATCGTTCTGAAACAGAAGTTTGGCCTGCGCATGGGCTTGGTCTCCAGTAGGGGCGGCATGGGCTGCGAAGACGTCATAATGCCAGTGACGCAGAGGAGTGGTGATGCCGTTATAGGTCATCAGAAGAGCATCGTTATTTTGGGCAATCGTCACAGTGCCATACCCAGGATGCTCGTACTCCCCAGCATACTCATGGATGGGGTGGGACGGCGTGGTCCCTGTCTTCCGAAGGAGTTCTTTGTTATGGCGTTCTTCTTTGAGGCTTTTCTCAGCGGACTTAACCCTCTGTGCCCACTCTGTATTCCAGTCGCAGAAGGAGAGCTTGAGGATTCTGTCTGTGATCTCATGTGTAAGAATATAGGGCAGTGGAGTGTCGCCCATATTTGTTAAAACAATGATGCCGATGTTCTCTTCAGGAATCAGGCTGATAGCAGCGGTAAAGCCATCAATGCCTCCATCGTGCCACACTCGCCGATGGCCTCGATAGTTTTCAATAACCCAGCCAAGGCCATAGCCCAAAGTTTCGACTCCGGAGATCTCTGATGGGGAGAGGAGCATATGAGGGGCGTGGATGTCTTTGAGAGTAGAAGACTGGATGAGGCGGTGTCCTTTGTAGACTCCGTCATTGAGATGGAGCATCACCCATGGGATCAGGTCTGCCAGGCAGGAGTTGATGCTCCCGGCAGGACCGATGTTCTGGATGTCACGATAGGGGACGCGGAGGACCGCATCATCGCGTTTTTCGTAGGCACAAGCAAGGTCTTGCGAAGAGTCTTTGACTGAGAATGTGGAAGAAGACATGCCAAGAGGCGTGAAAATACGATCTCTGACAGCGTCCTCCCATGTCCTGTGGGTGATCTCTTCAATCAGATACCCAGCAGCAGCGTACATCAGGTTGTTATACTGCCATTTGGCTCGCAGATCGTCAGTATTGGGTAGATAGCGAAGACGGTAGGCGAGCTGTGGCCGTGTGAGGTTTGAATTAACCCATAGCAGGTCATGTCGTGGAACGCCGGTTCGATGACAGGCGAGGTCGCGAGGTGTCACACGGCCCGACACAGCGCTATCATACAGCTGAAAGGAAGGCAGGTAGGTGACAATGGGGGTGTCCCAGTCGAGCTTCTTCTCGTCATAGAGCGTTCCCATCACAAAGGTGGTAAAGGCTTTTGTCGTCGATCCGATGGCAAAGAGAGTCTGTGGTGTTACAGGGAGCTGTCGCTCTCTGTCTTTGAAGCCAAATCCCTTTTCGAAGACTACGGTGCCGTTTTTGACGATGGCGACAGCAATCCCAGGCACGTTCCACTCAGAGGCAAGAGCTGGAATGCGGCTGTCAAGGGCGGAGACGAGCTCTGTATGGTCCTCGGGAGCTGGGGTGCTGCCTGCTGCAAGAAAGAGTGGGCTTAAGAGAAGGAGGAGTAGGGACTTCAGGATGAATGGCATAAGAGACTCCGGTACTGTGATTCTTCAGAAGGATTAGGGTACTCTTTTTTGATCGCAGGGGACAAGAGTAAGATTTTCTTGTACGCTCAAAATTGTACTATTACCACTTACCTGGACTTTGGCCATTTGACAAATTACGCCGCCATGCCAATTCCCTCGAGAATAGAGAGCAATTCATTGGGACATTGAATATTTCTGAGAATGGGGTGTCGCGTCCATACTTGGAATAATTGGTGCTCGCGGATCAACGCCCTTACTGCGTTCAATAAATCACTGAAGGCCGGCTCATCCTTCTTATACCATGTAGTCTGTGAGAGAGAAACACTTCCCTGCTCATAAAGCCGATGACCAAGCAGAAAGATGAGGCTATAGATTCCAAATAGCAGAGGGGTGCTACGTTCGATTGCAAGGTCGGACCACTGACGCTGCGTCTCAACTCCGAGGAGCTCCCGTGCTTCTCGATGCGTGACTTCCTGGCTCCAACGCATGGCGTAGGTTCCCACAATCTGTTCCGCGGAAAGAAGAGGAGCGTCCGTAATCAAACAGAAGACGGGGGCTTCGACACCGTCTCCGGGAGTCTTTACAAATACAAGACGTACTTCGGCACGTCCTCTTTCTGCGGAGTCCCAAAGGCAATCAACCGTTGCAACGAACCGTGTTTCATGAGCGCTCCCGTAGCTCTCTACAACAACTTCGGCCCAGTTGAGATCCTCGTCATTCCTAATTTCCTTCAGAGAGGGTAACCGTTCGCCCTTGGCGCGTGGACGACCTTTCTTTCCAGTGCGCGGGGGTGCTGATTTGAAGAAACGAAGATTTGATCTTGCACGGGTAACCAAGTTGATTTTTAGCTTCCGACAGGCACGAAAGAGACCTGTCGTCGCATAACCAGCATCGGCTACGAATACAATGGTGTGTTTCGGGAACCAACGACGTAGCAGATGGCATACTTGCTCAGCGAGACGTTGAGGGCTTTTATGGCGACGACCAATCTTTGCAGAAGTACGCTCCGAAGGACTCAGAATCGTTAAAAATGGCAGTGCTACAGTTCTCTTCATGAATGGTACTCGTACGAGCATCATGACAGGAGTCCAGCGCAGGCCGCTGCATGTCACAGCTTTGTTAGATCCTGTGCCAACCGGGTCTTTGAATATCCCCTTGGCCCTGATTTTTTTCCCCCTGCGGCGTTCGATCGTATCATCCACGGAGAAAGTCAGGATTGTTGATGGAAATGCCTTTAAAATCATCTGAAGAAGCGTTTTTGAGGCTATGAGCATATTCCAGCGATCACGATTGAGCAAACGATGAAAACGGCCATAGGCACCATCAGTAATCAGACCCAGGGCGCGAAGTGCAGCACAAATCGTCACTCCACCGGTGCAAAGGACGCATCCGATGAACAGGGTGAGAGCCTTTCGAAAAACTCTTTTCTGAAGAAATACAGTTGCAAAAGGTTGCAGAACTGCTAAAATTGCTGATGGCGGTGTTGGCATTGTAGGCATTGTTTTTTCCCTGAACAAGAAAAAAAGAATACATTGCCACCTGCCATTTTTTATTTCACCTCAAACGTCGTCTTAGCAGCCATTGCGAGCGATTGCCAAATGGCCAAAGTCCAG
>CAINFV010000070.1 GCA_903848235.1 Chlamydiia bacterium
ACTTCGATCATCCAGACTTTCCAGATGATCATAAACCACGGCCCTAAGGTTCTGGAAAGATAAGTGGCGTCAGCACCAGCAGCGCAACGATGGTCGCAATGGCAGCGCCTTTCCCAATTGAAGAAAGCACATCTCGAATTGGATTATCGCTGTAAGAGATGACACCATGTACTGCCATGCCTCCAAAAATTCCGGTAAGTACTACGAAAACACCAGCCAAACAGGCTATAACGGGCAGAGCTACTTTTTCCACGGATAAGATTAATGCGGACACAGCCCCCTCCAAAATGGTCGAAGCTGCCACGATGGTAAGGTAGTTCATCCCGGAAGCTCTTTGAGTTTCTCGAAATTCGTTCACACTAGCTTGTCTACTATTTTCAGCGGCCTGGTGGGCAGGAGTCCATGCTGAGGGCAGAGCTTCTAATAAGTTCATCATATTGACGACGCGGAAAACCAATCCTTTAGGGTTGGGAGGAAGCGTCGCTCCTTAGTTAAGTGTTAAATTTGCCAAAAATATGCTCGATTTAGGTTGTAAAACGACCAAAAACGAGCAGATTTAACCTTGGAAAATAGACATGTGAGGCTTTTGCCAAGCAATCATCAGAGAACACACCACCATAGGCTGCGCACCTACCGCTTGTCTCACCACTACTCCTCCGTAAGACCATCCAATTTTTTGATCATCATTTTGATCTCTTGCAGCCACGCGTTCTTTTGCTCTTCTTCATAGAGAGGAAGGGAGAGGAACCCGTGGATCACACCTGAAAACCGTTTCGACACTACGCACACACCAGCACGACGTAGCCGCTGCGCATACCCCTCTGCTTCCTTATGAAGAGGATCATATTCAGCAGTAATGACGACCGCTGGGGCTACCCTCTTACAGTCAGAAACCAGCATTGGTGATGCATAAGAATTCCCTGCGTCACCAGGGAATCGAAGATACATCCTCCACAACCAGCTCATCACCTCGTGAGTGAGAAAATGGCGGTCAAGACATTCGTCATAGGGGGCAGCCGTAAGCACCGCGTTCAGAGGAGGGCATATCAAAAGCTGAGAGCGAATCTGAGGGTGCTGTTTATCTCGTGCCAGGAGCGAGACTCCAGCAGCAAGGTTTCCTCCGGCCCCCTCTCCGCAGACGATGATATTCGTGTGATCTCCGCCAAAGCTATCGATGTTATCAGACACCCAAAGGGTTGCTGCGTAACAATCTTCGATGGCACACGGAAATGGTGCCTCTGGGGCTAGGCGATAGTCGACGGACACAACAATACTCTCGAAGATGTTTGCCATCTTCCGGCAGATGGGATCAGCCTCTTCAATACTTCCAAAGGCCCACCCCCCAGGATGAAAATAGACGATGACAGGGAGCGCCGTTGTTCCCTTAGGGATATAAATTCGCACTGGAACCGCATGCAGATCCCGTCCGCTAATTTCTATATTTTCAATTTGGCGCACAGGCTCAGCATGGAGTGGTGTAAATATCTGCGATGCTAGCACTCTAGACTCTGAGAGAGGAATCTTCTTGGAACGAGCTTCGAAACTGGCAAAGGCATCAACAAACTCTCGATATTTAGCGTTCTCAAAAAGCTCTACAGAAAGCGGAGAGACGGGTCTTCGCCCTTTCGACACCGGCAATGGTTGAATCGACGATGGAGTGCCATGAGGTAACGTCTCTGACATTCCATAGTGAGGAATCCACGCTCTCTCTTCTGCCGCGGAAACAGATGTCGTGGTGCTTTTTGAGGAAGTGGGTCCCTCCTCGCCATATCCGCTCAAGAAACAGAAGAGCGCAAGAGACAAAAAGCGAGAGAAAAAAATCATCATATTGACGACACGGAAACCCAATCCTTTAGGTTTGTGAGGAGGCGTCGCTCCTTAAAATTGTTGTTACTTTTCTAACGTTTACCCCAGTCCCTAAGTATACGCCAGATCCACTTTCCGTCCCCCCACAGACAAGTCGATCCCAGTAAGCCATCATTTGAGGAGAGAAGAACTTCTTTACATGGGATAGAGGTATCTTTCGTTTGTCAAACTCTGTATCAATGTAGGCAAATTTTCCCTTCTTCGTATACGGGATATTTCCAGGCAGAAAGGCAGAAGCATACCCTCTTCCAAGAACGGCGTACAGCTCTCGTAAATGTTTCCGAGTTGCATTTCGAATCCACGCGACCGTTGAAGCTTTGCGATCATAAATCTGCATATCTTTGACGACAAGAATAACAGGCTCTCCTTTTGCATGACGCCGTGTCGACGGTTGAGGGAGAGGATAAAGCCATTTGTCAGCAACAACGAAGGAACGGATTTTTTCCTTCCGAATGATCTGCTTAATCTTTTTTGCAACAACACACCGTGTCGTCAACAATTCCCATCCGACCATTCCGTATTTCCGGACATTTTTCGACGTAAGGTATATCTTAAAAAGATACCCTTTTACCTTTGGGTGTTTTGCAACAATGATAAGACTTTTTTTCTGTGCAAACAGAATTTCAAAACCTGCGCGTTCGAGGGACTTTATATCGTTGATAATTTTTGCACGGTTAAAAATCTCATCACATAATGCCTTGAGGGGGCTGTCAAGAGGCAGCAGATGGGGCGCCATCAGCCGCTTCATTCGGCTAGTAAGGAGAGGGTTATCCGTAAAATTAGGGTAGTGATCAATAGGGCGAGCACTCTTCTCACTCTCCGTTAGAAGAATGTCTTCCCAATTCTGTTCAGCACTTTGACAGAGAGGATCCTCCGAGACTCGGTTGATTGAATCTACATCGTTGAAGATGGCTGGACACAAGCCATTCCAAGCACAAAGGGCAAATACAAACATCCATAATCTACACTTCACAGACATTTTCCACTCCAGGCCTTCAAACAATGGTTTCAAAACAAACACGTATACATGAATGCTCATCATACAATCCAATTAAAAATTGTAAATTGTTTTTTTCAACATGACCATTGTTTGTTTGGAAAAAAATCGTGCGAAAATGCGGAGGCGATTGTCCATGAAGACTCTTCTGGAAGAAGGTTGACTCCATATAGGCAATTCAAGATCATGAAATGCTAAAGTCCAGTAATACAAAAATCTATCGGGAGTGCTCATGTCGCAACTACTGGCAACAGGCCTACGGGCATTGCGTCACCGTGGAATCCAAGTGCTTCTTCTCGTCACCGCCTATCTTATGCTTGCCGATTATTTGCCTATCGTCACACATCAAGGGCTGTACACAGTCAGTGTACTCATTAAAGATCTTCTCCTATGGATGCTTCCCATAACGGTCGGCCTGTTTATCGCTCACACCGTGTCTTCTTTCGAGCAAAAAGCACCGCTCTTTATCATCACGCTTCTTCTCTTCGAAGCGCTGTCGAATCTAGCCAGTGTCTGGTATGCTTTTGGCTGCGGCCATATCGCCGTTCACTTCCTGCCTCCCATCAAGCTTCCTGACATAGCGTCTGATTTCTCTGCCCTCTGGCATCTTCCTCTGCATAGGCCAGCATGGTGGTCTGCCGACAAGGGGGTGATCGTCGGGATTCTGATTGGGTGCTGGGGAGCAATCTCTAGACAGCCGTCCCTCATCCATGCCATTAAAATCGGTAAACAAAAAGCAGAATGGATTCTCACACGGGTCTTTTCTCGGCTCATCCCCTTTTTCGTCTTAGGTTTTGTAGCGCGCATGTACCAAACCCATTTGCTGAGCGTTGTCTGCGCCCATTACAGCCTCCTCATCGTCTGGCTCGCCGTATGTATCGCTTTATATCTGACAATGCTCTTTGTGATTGGAAATGGTGGCTCTGGATTAGACGGGATACGGGCAATAAAAAACCTCATGCCTGCAGGAGGCCTCGCCTTCACCTCCGGCTGCAGCCTGTCGACGATGCCATGGACGATCGAAGGGACGTCAAAGAATCTGCAAGATCCATCATTTGCCTCTGCCGTCATCCCAGCGACGACCAATATTCAGCAGATTGGAGACTGTATTACGAACACCTTTTTGTGCTTCCTGCTCTACACGCAATTCTACGGAAGCACTCCAGACCTTGCCACCTGGCTGCCCTTTAGTTTGGTATTCGTCCTTGCTCGCTTTGCCACAGCAGCTGTTATCGGAGGCGCCATCTTCATTATGCTCCCCATCTACGAATCCTATCTCACCTTTACCCCTGAAATGATCGCTATTATCTTAGCGTTCAATGTCATCCTCGACCCTTTAGTAACGTCGAGCAATGTGGTCGCCAATGGCGCCCTCTGTCGTGCCTTCGAAAGAGTGTGGTGTATGGTGTTGAGCATGTCAAAAGCACTCCTCACCACATCTTCAAAAAGTGAGACATCCTAATTTTCAAAGGAAGTCAATCTCTCGTTTCCAGGGGAATCTTTTTTCAAGAAGCCATAATGCATCAATGATAAACACAGCAAGGACCAACGCCACTTGCCAGAAAGAAACCCCAAGCCAGTGCTCGATCGTGACCTTTTCAGACGGCGTCTGCAGAGGAAGAAAAGCCATCACTATCGGCTTTGTGGCAGCATAGGTCAAAGCTCCAAGAACAGCACCGGCCAGTGTTGCCAATGAATCTTTATACCCAGCTCCAATTTGGGCAAACACCGTTCCAGGGCATGCCCCTGCCAAGGCAACACCAACGCCAATCAGCAAGCCCCCGATGATATCAGGCCCTATAGACATCACCTTCCAATTCAACCGATCAAACCCGAGGAAAAACAGCACTGAGAAGACACAAAGACCGGTGACAATGGCGGTCAAAAACACCTTTAGCATAATAAAGTTTTTAAGTTGAAATTGCCCGATGATCACTTCAGGATCAATAACTCTTGATTTCTCAAGAGTGAATCCAAAGATGATACCCATGAAAATGCCAAGAAGAAGTGTAAGTGCAATAGCCATTGATTACTCCCGAGGATAGAGAAGAGAAACAAGAATCCCGCTGACGAACATCGAGCCGATGACGAGAAAAGAGCCAACCGAAAGAAGGGCAATGCCAGAAATCCCATTTCCACTGGTACAGCCATCTGCCAACCGAGCTCCGAATAAAAAGACAAAGCCACCGACAAAGGCCATTGCTAATCGCGGCCAGAGTGCCTGTGTCTTCAGAATTGTGCTCCATAGGCGTGACACTCGCGGCCTCTTCACGCCAGACAGACGTCGAGAAAGATAGGCTCCAATCCCAATCCCAACGACAAAACCAAGCTGCCACCACTGTTTGAGCAAAGGAAAACAGCCTGCCTCCCCTCCCTTGCCAAGGACCCAGCAGGCAACAGAGCCAAAAGACCCAGACGTCCCTATCGATGCTCCTATCAGCAAGAAAACGGGAAGCTGAAGCAGGCCAATGATAATACCGACGATATAGGGGGACCAAAAACGACACTTCAACATATGACTCCAAAAGTTCGCAGCACAGTTGTCAAAAAGAGCTATGATGCCGTGAGCCGATCTATTTCGACAAAGCATTTGCAAAGTCGAGCTATGTGCATCGTGCATCAATGGTATACAGTTGGAAATTATCACCACAAAATATATACGAAAGGAAATTATTCATTTTTAACTCGTTAATGGGAGACCATAGAATGGCATTCTCACAAATCATCCTGGCCCTGATCTGCTGTGGGTGTTTATCAGCGGCAGAACCCTCTCTTACAGAAGAAAAGGCGTCTGAGTTCAGTCTGAAGAAGCATACAGAAACTCTCAATGCTCACGACCATACAAAATTTTCCTCTTGGATTCTCAGCGCACACCCTTCCCCAGCAAAAAAGGCACTGCTGACTTCCACTATCACTTCGACCCATTACCCGTTCACACCAACAATCACGTGGTATAAGGCCAGCCTTTCCACTTCAGCCTTCGACCAGCTTCTCAACCAAACATTTCTCTCTCCTTCCGTCGTCGTCCAGTCGGCACAAGGCAATTACAATTACACCCCTGACAACGCTTTTTGGGTTGATTTTGCAAATGCAAGCCACTTTGGCGGCGGGTTTCGCTCCAAAGGCAATGTCCAAGAAGAGCGGATGTTTGACGAATTCCCACAGCTATCAGACCTCGCCTACGTGCTGCGCAAAAGCACTACCATTCTCCCCACAACAAAAAATGGAGTAGCAGAGCCTTTCTTAGTCGTCGACGCTCTTCGAAAATTTGATGTCTCACAGGTGCCCTATGGAAAGGCTCTTGACAGCGCCTCGCCAAAAAAAGTGGCCGCCGCCGTTGTTAAACTGAGCAAACCGCTCAAATCTGCCAACATCATCGGCTTAGCAGCCAAGGACTATAGCAAGAAGCATAACTCCAGATATTCGACGAGCGACCTTCAATACCATCTGCAAGCAGCTCTCCTAGGAGACTTAGCAGCCCTTCAGTATAATAACGGCCCTGCAAACCTCATCATACACACAGGAAGATGGGGTGCTGGAGCGTTCAAAAACAGCCTTCCTATGATCACAGCTCTTCAAATTCTTGCTGCCGAAATGGCCTTCGACGGGAAAACACCTTCATCGCTAATCGTTTTCCACGGAATCGATACTTCTCTGATCATCACGCTCCAACAGGAGATCGTCAGTAAACTCCTAGCAGGCACAACGCCGAACGAACTGTTGAAAATATTTAAAAACCGCCAAAACGACGATGCCGCATGGCGTCCGCAAAATTGAGTTTTTAAAAAAAAGGAGATATTTATGTTCCACAAAGGTTCTCTGTTTGCGATCTGTGCTTGTGCTGCAGCACTCTTCTCTGCACCATCGTTTGCAAATGACTATATCCTATACGTCCGCCCTCAGAAAAAGCTTGGCAGTGAATTTTCGACATATTGGAAAGCTGTTAAAAAAGACTCCTCCATTAGCCATAAAGCCATTACTGACTACCCTCCCCATTGCAGCCTTACAGGATTCTTCCCTGCCAACAAGTCAGAAAAGACCTACATCAAAGCTGTCAATGATGCAATTAAAAGCCTTGGGTCGGCTCGCACAATCACGATCGATGGACTTGTTCAAGGAAATGTGACGTCACGGCTGGATTATGTCAAACTCTCGTCGTCTTATTTGCTGGCTGTAACGAAGGCGTTTATGAACAATGCTTCGGTCCCAATGTCGTTTCTAAAAGACCCCAAAACCTTTACCTACCACATCACCCTTCGGGACCACACGTTTCAAAAGAATGCGGACAAGAAATTAAAAAAGATTCAACGGTTGGAAAAAAAGATCAATCTTAAGGCGAAAGCCTCGTGGTCACTCTTCCTGTATGAAAGAGATGATAACGGCGACATAACACCTATCAAAGAGTTTCCGCTCTAACCTATGACGTAGAGAACTATCACCTCCGGGCATACGCTGGGGGTGCCTGCCAGTCCCTTAATACAGAATTTTTGGGTAGATTCGCGCCGCAATGAGCAAAAGAATACCCAGCACTGCAGCACCGATCCCAAAATCCATTCCTAATCTAAAACGGCTGCCCTCGCCATGAATCATCAGCGCTCGTAGCGCATCGACTTGATAGGTCATTGGGTTAAAGGCAGAGACAGTCTGCAGCCAATCAGGCATCCGTTCAATCGGATACAGCGCATTGCTGGCAAAAAAGAGTGGCATGGTCAGCACTTGACCAATTCCCATAAATCGCTCTCGCTTTTTTACAATGCACGCAATGATCAGGGAAAAAGTTGCAAAAAGAGCTCCTGAGAGCACCACCATGGCCGCCACGCCTAACAGCCCAGGCAAGTCAAGTCTCAGATCGATCCTGAGAACAAAAGACAGTGCATAGATAACGACCAACTGAGACAGGCTTCTCAAGCCCGCAGCAATACCTCTTCCTGCCACCAAGGCAATTCTCGGCGCTGGCGTCACTAAGATCTTGTGAACAACGCCTAGATCTCTCTCCCATATCAAGGCAACGCCGTAGAAGATCGCAATGAACAACACGCTTTGTGCCAAAATCCCCGGAGCGATGTAATTCAGATATGACGTTGCTCCTGTCGGTATTGCCACAGCTTTTGCCATGGCCTGTCCAAAAATCAACAGCCAGATGACAGGCTGGAGCATCCGCGTGAAGATCTCCGATGGATCATGACGAAGCTTCCTGACATCAGCCTCGACAATTGCCAGCGTCTGCTGAATACCTAAGATCCACTTACCCACGATGGGTGATCGCGTGCCGCGTTTGCTTAACATGGGTATAGGAGTCTCCTTCTGTGATTGTCGTACCAGCACACTGCATAAAAACATCATTGAGCGTCGCATGATGGCCAATTGTTTCTTTCAGCTTGGATGGAGTGTCCATGCGTATGATATGTCCATGATGCATAAACGCCACGATGTCGCAGAGCACATCGGCCTCTTCCATATCATGGGTAGTCATAAGAATCGTCGTGCCATACTGTTTTTGCAACACTTGTATCCGATGCCACAGCAGTTGCCGCGCTGACGGATCTAGACCAACGGTCGGCTCATCGAGGAAGAGGACTTTTGGCATATGGAGAAGCGCTTGTGCAATTTCTAAACGACGAATCATCCCTCCAGAATAGCTGTTGACTACTTGGTCTGCAGAGTCGTTCAACCGCTTCTAAAAATCAGGACTAATGTGGACATTTAGTCCTCACAGACCAATGTCAAGCCTTCGTCCTAGATACGACAGCCTAGCAGCTCTGCTGTCGGTTCGCGTGCTGGATTCGCACCAACAACATCCAAGACCCTTCGG
>CAINFV010000071.1 GCA_903848235.1 Chlamydiia bacterium
AAGAGGAGTATAAGCAATGGCGGAGCTGAAGTTCACAAAGCAAGAGCTTCGTCAGCAGCAGATACGCCTCACGCAGCTGCAGCGATACCTCCCTACATTACAGCTGAGAAAAGCTCTTCTCCAAGCAGAGGTGCTAGCAGCACGCGCGCAGTGCGACATGATCCGCGCTTCATGCCAGCAGCAGTGGGATAAGCTATCGCGCTCTGCACCCCTCATCACCCTCGACCCTACCATCAGGCTTGTCGACGCTGCCAGGATAGCCACTGTCAGCAGAGGCTCTGAGAATATCGCCGGCGTAGAAGTCCCCACTGTCAAAGATGTCACCTTCCTTTTCTTCGACTACGACCTCTATGACACCCCGCCATGGCTCGACAATCTCATCGACGAGATACGAGCATTTCGCACCATCGACATTAAGGCCTCTATCGCTGAAGAGCGGATTGCCATCCTCACACGGGAGCTCAAACAGGTGTACATCCGCGTGAATCTCTTCGAGAAGGTGTTAATCCCACGGTGCTTGAAAAATATCAAAGCTATCAAAATCTTCCTCGGTGACCTCCAGCTAGCAGCAGTATCACAGGCAAAAATTGCAAAGATGAAGATCCTCTCCAAAAAAGTGGTGGAGGTAGCTCAATGAAAGTAGAACTGCAAAAAGTACTCTTCCTAGGAGCTGACACGAAGAAAGAAGAGTTTCTCTCCTCGTTCCAGCAGGCAGGAAATGTCCAGTTCATAGGGACGAAGGTGACATTTGTCGACCTCCTGCAAAGTGAGTTTCAAGATGTCGTCCAAGCCATAAAAATTCTCCAGCACTATGAAGTACCGCAGACAACAGCTGTCATCGTCACCGACCCCCTCTCATTTTCTCAACATGTCATCGCCGATTCCCAACGGCTGGAAGACGCTAAGGCAGAGCTAAAAGCAACACGAGAACAGCTGGAAATAGCCGCTCCCTTCGGCACGATTCCCATCGACAGCATCACCTACATCGAAGAACGGGCTTCTGTAAACTTCCGCCTATGGACAGCCCCCAAAAAACGGGACGCGGCAAAGGACTGCCCTCACCTCATCCTCATCTCAGAAGATGCTCACCATCAGTATTTTGTATCACTCACACATGAGCAATTCCCCCACTCCCAAGGCCTCGAGAACATCCCCCTCTCAGAACATCTGTCTACACTTCCCTCAACAGAAGCATCGCTGCTCCGTGAAATAGCAGACCTCGAAGAGAGCATCAGACTGCGAGCGCCACTGATAGAAAGCCTGAAATCTTCCCTGATCACACGCCTGAACGAAACAAAATGCCAGCGAGCAGGAGAAGAGGCAACACCAGCTCTGAACCGCCGCTTATTCGCCATGACAGGATGGGTGCCACAGACGCAGCTGCAAGAAGCCCTCGCCCTTGCACACAAAAATGAGATTTTTACAGATCTCCTCCCCACACTTCCCGACGAAATACCGCCAACATATCTAGAAAACGCCAATGCCAAGAAGATCGGAGAAGATCTCGTCAGCATCTATGACACCCCATCCCATACCGACAAAGACCCTTCTACATGGGTCCTTGTATTCTTCTCCCTCTTCTTCGCCATGATCGTCGGTGATGCCGGCTATGGCCTTGTCTTCCTAGCAACAGCACTCTTCCTCCAGACGAAAACACATGCTGCATCATCAGGCATGAAGCGCTTTGTCAAACTCACTGCCATCCTCGGCGTCGCCTGTATCGCCTGGGGGCTGATGACAAATTCCTTTTTTGCCATGAAGTTCTCACCATCAAGTCCGCTCCGCGCCTACTCGCCTCTCACCTACCTCGTTCACCGGCAGGCCCACTATCATATCGACCTTAAAGATACTACCTATCAGCGCTGGACAGACCTCCACGACGGCGTACCCCCCACCTCCGTCAATCAGCTTCTCTACGACTCCCCGTCCGTCGCCATCGAACCCTTTTACAACGGCATGGCAGATGGCACGATGCTTGAGATAGCTCTTCTCGTGGGCTCGCTTCATATCATGCTCAGCATATGCCGCTACATCACCAGAAATATTGCCAACGCTGGGTGGCTGTTCTGCATCGTCGGCGGATATATGTGTTTTGCCAACTTCCTCCACGCGCCATCGATGATCTACTATATCTTACACCTTAACCCCACCGTCAGCGCCTCCATAGGCCTCGAGCTAATGATTGCAGGGTTTCTCTTCGCAGCAGCAACGTCTATCATCAAAAATGGCATCACAGACCTCTTCTTCGTCATCATGAGCGCCGTCTCTGTATTCGCAGATATCCTCTCCTACCTTCGTATCTACGCCCTCGGCCTCGCAGGAGCAATCGTCGCAGGCATGGCCAACGATCTTGCAGATAAATTTCCCTTTGTCATCGCTGCGATCCTCATTATCATCTCCCACGGCGTGAACATCATCCTCTCCATCGTCGGCGGTGTGATTCACGGTTTGCGTTTGAACTTCCTCGAGTGGTACCACTATTCATTCGATGGCGGCGGGAAACCGTTCAGCCCTCTGACCCTCGAGACATATAGATAACCCAAAAACTTAGGAAAAGGTAACGTATGGAAGACTCCTTCGCACTTCAACAGGTAGGGCCCATCCTCGCCCTAGCGCTCTCTACCATCGGCAGCTGCATCGGCTGCTACATAGCAGGCGCCGCATCCCACGCCGCCATGACGAAGACAGAAGAAGGTCATGGTAAGTTCATTGGCATGGCAGCGGCACCATCGTCACAGACGATCTACGGCTTTATCCTCATGCTCCTCATGAACCAACGGATCATGGCGGGCTCCGTATCCCCAGTTGCCGCCATCTTCGTCGGCCTCTTCGCAGGTCTCGCCATCATGGCATCATCGATCTTCCAAGGCAAGGTAGCAGCAACAGGGATCCAAGCCACTCTCAAACAACCAGCCCTTTACGGCAAATGCTTCGCCGCCGTCGGCATCTTGGAGTCCTTCTCCCTCTTCGTCTTCGTCTTCACCCTCCTCATCATCTAAGGAAGGTAGGGAAGAGGGGGGCTTGGCCGGAGCCCCCTTCACCCCCGCCTGGGGAGCAGAAGCTCCTAAGGCCCCCTGAAGTGTTGACGCCACAAAGCCCTACCAAACACGATCGACCGCACGGTTCATCAGGTTGGTAGGGCTTTTGTGGCGTCCTTGCCGTTTCTTGCCTTTTGCAAAGCTATGAAAGAACGGAAACCGTTGTCTAGGGATGCAGGAAAAGATAAGGAAAACGTTTTTGCAGAATTGGTCCTAAAGTCTCCGGGGTAAGGCCTTTAGAATAGTATATCCCCAAAGTCAGCAAAAAATGATTTTGCCGGTCTACCTTCCCACGTACTCGCAGGAGTTGCGCCTCTTGCACTTGCCTCGTCCCTTCATCTAGCGATTCCAGTTGATCCTTTATCTGGCGCTCTTCCTCACTCGCTTGTAAAAGCGTTTTTGCAAGATTTTCTGGAGTCGTAAAGGAAGGGATTTCTATATCAGTAAAAAATTCCCTCACCTTAGCTTCAAAAAGAAACGCAAATCTACTAGATAAAATATCTTTTACAACATCAGGCTTATTCCACAACGAAAAGTCAATGCCCAACTGCTCCAATAATTTCTTACACTCTGCCTCACCCTTCCCACGAATCGCTTCAGCAAGTTCCTTTGGAGTCTCAAAATTCTCGATCCCCTGTTTTTGCAGAGTTTCCTTCACAGAGAATGGAAAAAGATAGGCAAAAGAACAACCTAGAATACCCGGCAATATATCAGACTGATCCCATAACGAAGGATCAATACGCAAAGTCCGCAGTAGTTCACTGCGCTCAACTGAGTCCATCTTTTGAATCGCTTGAGCAAGTGCGCCGGGCGTGGTAAAATCCACGATTTTGTGCCGTCCCAAAGTCTCAGTCACCAAGAGTGGAGAGAGAAAGGCTGGAAATAGAGAGGAAACGGAACGCTCTAGAAGAGAAGCCAAATCGTCAGGCTTATCACCCAACGAAGGGTCAATGCCTAAACGCTGCAATAGTCGGGTGCGCTCTATCACATCCTCCATCTCTTTAATCGATTCGGCAAGTGCGGATGGCATCGTAAACGCCGTCAAGCCTTGAATTGCAAAACTCTCTCTTACTAAGGACGAAAAAAGATAAGGGAAGTTACGCTCCAAAATATCTGCCAGAGTACCTCTCTCTTCCCACAACGAAGCGTCAATACCTAACTGTTGCAATAGTGCCTTCCTTGCTATCTCCCCCTTACCCTGAATCGCTTCAATAAGCTTGGCCGGCGTAGAAAAAGGATCAATAGAGGACTCTCTTATAGTTTTTCTTACTAAATCTGGAAAAAGGTATTGAAAGTTTGTTTTGAAGATTTCCGTCAGCCCCTCTTCTTTAATATTATTCGGGTTTATCCCCAACTTTCGTAAGAGCATATTTCTGGCCAATTCTGGCTCTATCCCGAACACCTCTGCTGCAAGTGCTTCCGCTGTGGTGAAATCTCTTATGCCATATTCATCGAAGTGGTCCAGCACACTATCCATATTCGGGAAAAGATATCCACAACGAGTTCGTAATGTTTCAGACAGTTTAATCGAGCTTAGTGTTGGAGGCTTCTGACTAGAGTCAAGAATTTCCTTCTCTTTAATCCCGAGGTCTTTCAGCAGTGCCAATCTCTTGCTGGGATCGTCGGAAGCAAGAATCTCCTTGGCCAAAGCCTCTGGCGTTGTGAGACAGGTAACTCCAAAATCGTACAACTTCTGTCGAAGCTTTTCCTCTTTGGGGAATAGCCCTGAAAAACGTTTGTCTAAAATTTCTGCTAACTTTATCGAATCGATCATCAACGCCCCTCCCTCCACGTCTTTCAGATCAATTCCCATCTTTTCAAGCAACGCTTCAGCAGCAGTTTTAGGGCTTAAAACATCACCAACATCCACAAGACTCAAAATATCATCAGCAAGCTCTGCTGCCGAAGAAACGTGTTCTATCCCAAATGAATATAAGAGATGACGCATCTCCTCCTCAGGCTCTTTCGGAAACAGTATTCCGAAATGATGGGTCAGCGCTTCAAGAATTTCGCCTTCAGTCGCTGCATATTCTAAGCACGTCTGTGTTGGGTTCTCTTCGCCGTCGCCAACACCCATCGCTCGAAGATAGCGAGCGCGTTCCTCAAGTATTTCCGATGATTCGAAAATCTCATGCGCCATGGGACCTAAATCCTCAAGCCTTCGTATCCCAGTACGGTGTTTAAGCTCTGGACTTAACCCAACAGAGCCCTCCTTTTTCTTCGCTTTCTCCAGTATTCCCCCCATAACATCCGATCCAAAAACGCCACCGCCAACAATCACCATAAGACCAAACAGTCCAAGAAGGACAAAAGGAGTGGCAGCCCCGCCACTGAACGCTATTGCCACAGCCCCAGCAGCAATCCCTAGTACCCCCACGGCCGTAAGAAGTGCAAAATGGCATACCCTGCAAATCTGCTTCCTTCTCTCTAATGTCAAGAGTTGACTTTTCTTCTCGAGAACCGCTCTCTTTAATGCCTTGCATCGTTCTGCAAGAGATTTTTTCGCCGGCGCTGGTTTATCTGGGGGTGCTTCAGCTTGTGCTCTCGCGTAAGCTTTATACTGCTCAGCAGTCAAAGGTTTTGGTTCTTCCGCCTTTGCTGCTCCTGGATGTTTCTCCTCGGCCTCCCTGCAGGCCTTTTCATGCTCTTCTTTCAACGCGGCCCGTAGTTCTTCATCTGTTTTTCTTTCGCCCATGTGTGCAGCGTGAAACTCCGAGAGCCGTTTACTAGTTGCTTCATCGAGTTCGTAGCGGATAAAAATCTCAGCCTTCGTTTGTTTCAACTCTCCGTTAACCCTTAAGTAGTCCTTTGTGCTTCTGGCCGTCATCACACCGCCATAAATCGCCCAGAATCCGCCTACTGCTATCCCTAAGGCCGGGACAGCAGTCGCCAAATGTGCCGTTGCCTGGGTAGACATATGTGCGCCCAGCCCACCCGCCGCCTTCGCTATCCGAACCGATCCAGCGGCCACTTCCACTACATTGTTGGCCGCAGACGACAGCCTAAACGTTGACTCTATGAGAGCGTCACGGGCTGCTGTAGTTCGGTCCAGCTCACGACTCAAGTACAGGATAATGTTGCGGAGATGGCGGCATTTAGCAACGTCCTTCCTATCGTCGGGGGACAGCTCCTCAAGCTCTTTTTTTGCGCCATCAAGAGCTTTTCCAATATTTCTGACCATCTCTTCTGCCAGCTCAAGACGCTTTTTATACTGACAAATGAGTGTCATTTTTGAAGCAAGGTTTGGGAGGACCCCTATAACAAGAAAAGCTCCCGCAACAACATTTAAACTGGAAATACCAACCTTTGCGGCAGCGTCAGTAAGAGTCCCAAGAAAAGCCATCTCATTTTTTTCATAAACGTCCACCGATCCATAAGCCACCATGACCAGATGACGCAGATGGTCAGACAGTAATCGGGGTACATGTGTCCCATGAGCTAATTCGGCCCAAGTACCTGGCGGAGCATGTCCACTAAACCCTTCTCCAGGTTTCCTAGGTTCAAGCTTGACACCTTCTTTAGATTCGTCAGGATCATCGAAATAAAAATCCTGTCCAGAATGCACTGGGGAAAAAGATAATTCGTCCGACTCCATCGCCACACCCCTACATAAGCCAGAACGATCACTTTTCCCCAATCAACGTATCAACCGTCTGCCGTGACGATGCCACATCATCGATGGTTGGGAAAAAGGAATCTCTGGCAAACAAAATGGTATTAATGATCATGAGAATCGTCATGTCGTCCGGAGGATTCGAAAAAACCGGATACCCATAACTGAAATAAACGGCATTTTCTATCTCAGAGAAATTCAAGGCCCCCAGCGGAAAGGACTTATTCGCAAGCGCTAAGAGCCGAAGTACCTCAGGCACTGTCTCTGATGGAATCTCAATTGGAACCGTCAGCAAAAAGCCTAACATCTGAAGATCAGTGCTCTCTGCAGGGCTCTCTTCATGCTCCTCTGCAAGAGCCGTCACAATTTTTTGTGAATATTGTTGCACCTGCAACGTCAGCGGACGGTTTTTTTCATCAAACCCAAGGCTTGTAATAGCAACATCAAACGGCAGCTCATCGGTTTTCTCACAAAAGATGACCTTAAGCCCAAGGCTCTCTAAAGACTTGATGACATCTTGAATTGGCGTTGGTGTTGTCACAGCTCTTCCCCCTCTTCAGTTCGTGTCCTCAACGTATACGTAGTGATAAAAATTATCGAGCAATTTATTTATTACGCCATCCACAATAAGGAAGCCGCCTTCTTGAACAGGCTCACCAGGCAAGGAACTATTCCCACCCTTCGGAACGAGCCAAAAGTAGCGACTTCGAGTTTCTTCGCCCTGAGCGCTAGCTTCTTCTTGGCCTCCATCAATATCTGCTCTCTTGCCTGGTAAGAAGCCAGAGAATCGCTAACACTCGAAGAGAGAGAATCACCAACGGCCCTCGGCGAAGGAGCCAAAGAGGCCTCTTCATCCAAAATCTCCTTGGCTTTCTGGCATTTTCTGTCCAACTGAAGCAGCATAAATTTTCGATACCATTTCACACCCGCCTCTCCATGATCAAAACACTCCTGACGGAACCAGGAACGTATCGAATCATATGAGCAGCTCCCACGGATCTGGATTTTGTAGGGAACGATAGATCTGCCACCCTTAGTTCTCTCTGGATCAGAATCGGTCCCTGCCAGTTTGTACAAGATGTCATAGAACTTGCCGGAACTAAAGTTTTTAGTCTTGGAACTGCCGTTTTTAAACATCTGTGCTCCAAGATTGTAATCAACAACACGTTGAAGGAGTTGCGTCATCGTATCTGCTGATACGTTCTCAAAAAGTACAGGATAGGCATAGTCGTGCCTACTGTCTCTTTTTTCCTTTACCGCCTCAACATGAGCGTCACTTTTCGCTGGAGGAGAAGTGTTAAAATACGCGAGTGAAAATTTCGATTCCCCTGTTTTTCGAATTTCCAGAACAGCGATGTGTTTCTTTGGCGTGACAGGGACAATCAAAGATTGCCCAACTGGCAGGTCCATGACGGCGCGAGAAAGCTCTGAAACAACCTCTTTGGCATTGACCTCGATAGCCACGTCATTGACGGTCTCTTTCGCAAACAAGCCATTAAACAATTCTCTACAATGTTCAAAAAAGAGCA
>CAINFV010000072.1 GCA_903848235.1 Chlamydiia bacterium
CTCCTAAAAGTCGAACTAAGTCATTCCAGTCTGAGGCATCTTTTGTTGGGGGTAGGTTTCCAAAGTTAGGAGTGGCGACGATTATTCGAGAAGGAGAGAGCTTTTGAGCTTCGAGGGCGTGATTTAGGCCGGTGTTGGTGGAGAGATGCCGGTCGTTGTCAGCAAAGACAATAAGATTTGCCGAAGAAAAAAGTTCTAATAGTGCCTCTGTCACAGCCACAAGATTTTCAGACGAGAACGCACACGCCACGGGGAAGCCAGTCAACTCCAGACAGGTCGCGGCTGTTGCATATCCCTCAGCCAAACCAATAACTCCAGCATTAGAGGACACAGAAGTTTCAGGTGGTCGTAGTAAGTGATATAATCCAACAGTCCGGCCTCCAGTCACCATTCTCTTGCTCCCATCCCCGTTAAGGATCTGATAGCTCCATAGCTTTCCAGCTGAATCCCGCATAGGGACAACCGCAACATTGCCATATTGAGGGGTAGATCGAAACCGTAGACCATAGGAGCCAACCTGTTTACGAACAAGGTAATCGGAAGTACCAGAGGTGGACGAGTTGATCCAGAACCCAAAAGTAGAACGAGCAGCTCTTTCATGGCCGGCTAGAATGTCGTCAATGCTGCCAACAATCTCTAAACCCAACTCTTTTTTCTTCGGCAATTCTTGTTCTTTATCAGCAACACACCCTTTGTTTGAACTAGTTTCCCATTCCCCATAAGTCTTATAAGTACCTTTCTCAGATCCTATTCGATAGTTTGTTATCATTCCACACAGGCCATTTTCCATCTTAAAGGTTGAAGTTCTATACACACAATCGCCATCCCGATGACTTAATCTCTCTTTCCCTTGATTACTCATTCCCTCAATTACTGCATTACGGCATCTAATCCAGGCTTTTGAATTGACAAGAATTTCCTTTATTTCTAGCCCTTTTAGTTGTAGATAGTTTAAATGGGAAGATAGTTGTTCGTAGTAAGTTAGTGTTTTCATGGAAACCTGTATTGAATCTTTTTATTCTGGCCTATTTCATTTTGGGCAATCTCCATTCCTTCAAAATTGACAATAATTTTGTTTATTTTTAGTTCTTGTAGAGTACTCTACAAGCAAAAAACCCTTGCAGAGTTGCTGATACACTATTCTAAGAGGTTTTTTTCTCTTGCAGAGTTCTTTGCAGAGTTCGTGTGAGGGCATTCTGCAACCAATTTTCGTCTTGTAGAGTGCGCTATATTACGTAGTAATAGCGTTACTCTACAAAGAATGGTCTACAAGAAAAGAATTATGCAAACTTGACCGTCTCGTAAACATTAAATATAAAATTGCCATGAATTGTGAGGTCCTGCAATTTTTTCAGGAGCTGGCAATTCTTTTTGACACATTCCATCATCCACCATCTTCATTAATATCTTTTTTGTATAATCAGTACTCTGACCGAGATTTTTAGATAGACGAGTACTACTATGCCTTAATCCTGGATCTTTTCTTAATTCGTTAATTAGGACTTCTTTATATTGTTCTTCATTATGTTCGTTTTTGACTCCAGATTTGTTTGCATCGCATAGTTCACCCCATGATACATATACACTTGAGCTTCCTTCCATTTTCTCCAGTCGAAACTCTTGCGTTTGCCAGGATTCACCGTCCTTCAATTTCGAACACACCATCTTAGAAGACTTTCCCGAATCTGCTCCTTGAATTTCGATAATACAATCACAAGACCCCCTCACTGCTCCACTCCCTCTTTCTGATGAACCTAGTTTGTTTGAGTGATGAACAAGTAAAACTGCACATTTTTGGCTGGCGGCTATGTCTCTGCACTTATGTAAGACCTTCCCCATATCCCGGGATGAGTTTTCTTCAGCTTCTAAAATAGCGGTATGCATAGTATCGATAACAATGAGATCAGGAGATGTTAATTTGTTATCTTTTATTCCATTCTCTAGCTCTTTTTTAAACACATCAATCGACTCTCCATTATCTAGATAAAGCTGTGGAATCTTTGGGAAAAAAGTTAAGTTAGGCAAATCGTCAAGTTCGTAATGTTTTACAGCAGCCTCAAAACGTGCTGGCAATCCACTTACACCCTCACCGGCGCAGTAAAAAACATTTATTGGACGTTTTTTTATATCAAATCGATTAGCCCATTTACTTCCCTTGTATGAGGAGACAATCATATCTATTGAAATAAACGTTTTACCACTTCCGGACGCTCCATAGAGCATGCAGAGATCTCCAATTCCGAAGAATCTATCGATAATCCACTCTTTTGGTGGGAGTTGTAACAGGGTCTTGTATGACATAGGGGTAAATACATTTGATTTTTCCTCGACGATTAGCATTGAATCATTGACAGTAGCTGTTTTCTTCTCCACGTCCCTTCCATCAACTCGACTTACAGAGAAGGTGCGTTTATCTGCTTCAGAGCTTTTGACGTCACCAGTGGCAAATTTGATGCCTTCTTGAGGCGCTGGCATGTGATCTTTGAGGATGGTTTGTCTATTCTCCTCCAATACCTCCTTTAGACGATCTTCCAGAACTTTTCGCTCTGGATCCTCACAGTCAAAAAGTTGATTGTCAGGTTGTGGATATTCTGGATCTGTGCTAGAATTCGTCATATATGTGTCCTTTTGTTGAGGGAGTGGTTTGTATGGCTCCCTCAGTTTTCTTGTTCATAATCTACTTGATCTTCTCTTTCTTCATAATCTAAGCAGTCCTCTCATCATCAAGTTCTTGCTGCATCTTTATCAATGTTAGTACTTGCCTATACTCCCTGGCGATTCTCTCCGCTCTCATCAACAGAATATCTCTCTCAAGACTTCCTTCAGGGCTGGACTGCATCCTATTTGTCATTTCGTCATGGTCTCTGAATAATTTGTCCCTCTTAGACTCCAGGGAGAGGTATTTAAATTTCATCTTTCGCTCCATAGTACCTACCCTCCAACCACTCCAATACATCACTCTTTTGATAAATTATCCTCCCAGGCGACATCTGGATAAATTTTGGGCCAGTTCCCTTAGTCCTCCAGTACGTCAGGGTAGAACGATCAGAGACAATGCCAAGGGCAAAGACATCAGAGGTTGATAAAATGTCTTTATTAGGAAGTTTGTTGATAATGGACTGGATATAGGAAGGAATGGGCTTAGAACTTGATGAAAGGGGCTTTTTTTGTGTCTCGACCATATCATTCTCTCACTTTTTTTGTGTTGTGAGGTTAGGAGACTCTAAAGGCTCTCTAGGAAAGTTTTTTTCCTATGAAGATTCTCTAAAATTTCCAGATCAGATATGATCAAGTAAGAAGCCCCGGTTGCGACACCAAGACCTTTGTAAGCTCACTCGACGCTGATAACGCTGAGTGGGCTCTCTTATTTTGATCAATTTCAGATCTACCCACATACTACATTATTCATAAACTTTCACACACACCTTTTCCTCATTTCGCTCACCCTACCATTAAAAATATTTATTGTCACTAATTTCTATCTACAAGCATTTCTCGCAGCTGATTCATTGATATAATGATATTGCAATACAACAGTATCGCTGTACTTCAGTAATACACCACAGTGTAGCCAAGGTGGCTTTGGGGGTCTTTGGGACTATTCAGGAAGCATCTATTATATGATAAATGGCATGCGATAGGTGTTTGATAAACAGCCTTAATTGCCAAAGGTCTCTACCCTCAATTTCAGCGGCTCGAACGTTAACCAGGTCGGCTCAATCACCCCTTCATCTCTTTCATGCTTGTAAAGACTTAATGCTTGCAGAGTTCCTTTCATAGTTACTGATATTACAGCTAGGGGTTGATATTGGGTTGTTATAAGAGTTGACAGATTGTTAAGGGATTAGTTTAAGGGGCTATAAAATCAATACTTCAATCAAATAAAGATTACGACTTGCCGAAGAAAAAGTTCAGGCTAGGGGGTCAGTGGCAGTATTAGCCAGGGGCAGAAGACATCCAGCCCCAACAGGTTCAACAGACATCAGCAATAAGAATGTCCTAAAAAAACCTCAAGGTCAGATATCCCAGGCCATGGCACTAGCCCTCTAGGAGCCCCCAAACTCTTCACCAGACGCCCTAGGATCGACGATCTTTTATTGAGGGCATATGTCCATTCAAAATGATTTTTGACTCAATACAAGGCAAATTTAGGGGGTATTTAAAAAATAGAGTTGTCAATTTGAGGGATTTGTGGAAAGAGGGCTGGCCAGGGGGTCGACTATTCCAGGCCATTGCCCACTCTTGACCTTCCCAACTCAAAATTA
>CAINFV010000073.1 GCA_903848235.1 Chlamydiia bacterium
AGGGCCTTCGCTGGTGACAAGGCCGATGCTATAGCAGTCGGCGTTGGGAAAGGGAACGAGGACGACATTGTTAAAAGCACTGGCATCATGTGAGGTGAGAGCATTGATGAGGTCATGTGTCGTTGAGTAGATACTGCCGATCAGAGGGATCTTATGGATCACAGCATCGCTGAGTGTAGCGAGGGGGCGCAGCAGATAGTGACGCCCTAGAGTGCCGATGATGATGACAGAGATGATAAGTTCGACCATCGCCACCAGTTGACTGACATGAAGGAGGACGGCATCGGCGTTCATAAAGAGAAAAGGCTTTTCCTGAAGGCCTGCTGCGCGAAGCATCGTTTCAGTGATGCCGATGCACGGCCCTGTAAGCCATTGGATGAGGGCGCCGAGAATCCAGAGTGTCAAAAAAAGGGGTAGGAGTATGACAAGCCCTGTTATCACATGCTTTTTTATCATGTATGCAGCTCCGCATCCGGAGAAGGGGGATTCGTCTCATCGGTGATAGCAGGTGTTGATGAAAAGGAGGTATTGGTGATGAGAACGCCGCAGGAGATGATATAGCGAAAGGCTTCTTCGACGGTCATATCAAGAGGGGTGACCTTCGAGCGGTCGAACATGATGAGATATCCAGAGGTGGGGTTTGGCGTGGTAGGCACAAAGACTGGGATGAGATGCGGTGCTGCGGGCCCTTCGCGGGTGACGAGGCCGATGCTCAGGCAGTCAGCGTTAGGAAAGGGAACGAGGACGACCTGCTTAAACGCTCTGTTGTCAGTAGTAAGGAGTGTTTGGATGAGCTCTTGTGATGTCTTGTAGACGCTGCTGATGACGGGGATCTTATGGAGAACAGCATCGCTGAGGCGAATCAGATAGCGGAAGAAAAAATGCCGTCCTATGGCACCGATGAGGATGATAAAACTAAGGAGAGCAGCAAGGACGAGCAGCTGGCTGAGGCCGAGGAGCACGTTTTCAGCGCTGATAAAGAGAATCGGCGTTCCTATGAGGCCTACAGCAGAGAGAATCCGCTCTGCGATGCCAACAAAAGGCTCTGTGAGCCAGTGTATCAGCGAGCTGATGATCCACAATGTCAGAGCGAGAGGTAGGAGCATGACAAGCCCTGTCATCACATACTTTTTCATTTCTTCACCCTTCGGCGCTTATGTTTTTTAGGCGTTGGCAGCTTTTTGGTGTCCGACTCTTCTCTTCCTATCATCTTCCACGATGCTTCTTGCATGATGATGTCAACACCTTCGCAGGAGACGATGATATGGTCTCCTGAGTGATAGGTGATGCCAGTATCACTTCCCCAGAGCTGTGAGCGGGAGTCATCATAGAGAAAGTAGTCATCTTCGAGTGCTGAGACATGGAGAAACCCTTCTACCATGACATCGACGATGTCAAAGAAGATGCCAAACGGCTTTACCCTGGTGATGATAGCCCGAAAGCTCTTGTGAGGCGACTGCTGAAGCATCTGATGGATATATCTGAGTTTTTTTATTGCAATCAGCGAGCCTTCGGCGCGAGCGCTGATACGCTCTTTTTCCGACGCATCTTGGCAGATCTTTGCAAGCGTCTCTTTGTCAGGGCCGTTTTCGAGGAGCAGGCGGTGGATGATAACGTCGATATATCGACGGATAGGGCTGGTAAAATGGCAGTAGTGTTCGAGGCTTAAGCCGTAGTGGCCGATGTTATCGGGGGAGTAGCAGGCAAGGCGCATGCTCTTGATATAGCAAATAGCAAGGTAGCTGGCATGCACAGAGCCTTCTAGCTCCAGGAAAAACCGTTGTATATCATGAGGCTCTGGCACTGGTGGAAGCTCATAGCCGAAGGCAGCGACGAGAGTAGAGAAGTCGCGTAGCGACTCTTCTGCGGGCTCTTCGTGGACTCTGTAGGAGACTTCTTTGCCAAGGCGTCCTAGGTGGATAGCGACGATCTCATTGGCCTTGAGCATAAACTCTTCGACCATCTGGTGGGTGATGTCGTAGTCGACGAGCTCCATGCCGGTGGGCTTGCCATCGGTATCGACTTTGATGATGAGCTCTGGGACATACAGCTGCACGCTTCCCCGTTCGCTGCGTCGTATTTTGAGCAGCTCGCAGACGCGAACCATATTTCTGAGGAGCGGCTCGTGGGGGCTTGTAGCCTTTCCGTCGAGAATTGTTTTGACTTGCTTATAGGTAAATCGCTTTTTGCTTTTTATAACGCTTCTGACGATCTCCCAGCCTGTTGTCTCACCGGTTTCTGAGATATTGAAAAAGACAGAGACAGCAAGGCGGCTGACATTTGGCTTCAGTGAGCAGAGGTTTTCCGACAGCTCTTTGGGGAGCATGGGGATGCAGGTGTTGGGAAAGTAGGTGGAGTTACAGCGGAGGGCAGCTTCTATGTCTAGAGCGCTATTCTCACGGACGTAGTGGGTGACATCGGCGATATGAACGCCGATACGATAGGTGGTTCCCACCACTTCGAGGGAGATAGCATCGTCGAAGTCTTTCGCGGTATCTGGGTCGATGGTCACGCATTCGAGATCCCGTAAGTCGACCCGTCCTTTGAGGTCTGACGGCCGCACGCGGGTGCCGAATGTCATTGCCTCTTCTACGGCAGCTGTTGGGAACTCATGGCGTATGCCGCTATCGAGGATGACGAATGGGAGGTCTACGGCAGGGTCTTTGACATTACCCAGGACCTTAGCGATAGAGCATGAGGTAGGTTCTTTCTTCGGTCCCCAGGCGATGACGTCGATGGCGACGCGATCTCCTTTTTTGACAGGTACTGCTGGGTTGAGATTGCATTCTATAGGATGCATCTCGCCGAGGAGTGAGGAGTAGATAGTAGCGGAGGTGTGCGAACACTCGACAACCGTTCCTAGAACCTGTTTGCGTTTTCGTTCGACGACAGCGACGACCTTTCCTTCTGGTCCTTTTTCTGAAAATGTCGTGAGGTTTGTGATGACGTCGACGGTATCGCCGTCGACAGCGCCGCTGATCATCATTTTGGGGATGAAGATATCCTGCTGAGGGGATGGCTGGTTGACAAATCCAAACCCTCTGGGGTGAACGGAGATTGTCCCTCGGATGATAGACTCACCCTTGGCGAGGGGGATTGCCTTGGTCTCTGCAATAGGGAGATATTTCTCATCTACCACGTGGATCTTCCCTTCTGTTTTCAGGGAGTGGAGAACACCTTCGAAGATCTCGAGGTGATCTGGATGAATATTCAAACGTTCAATGAGTGAGCATTTTGTTTGTGGTGCGTAGTGGCGGCCTTTGATGAACTCGTACGTTGTTTTGAAGAGATTGTCAAAAAGGCGCTTTTCTCGCGATGAGGACTGGGGGGGATTTTTTTTCTTGGACATGAACCTATATTCTTTTTTCATAAAACAACTTCATTATACACATATGGACTCTTGATAAACAGAGAATATTTCCATTATAGATCCAGCAAGCCATTCGTGGCGTTTGGATGAATAGAGCAAAAAAATGGGCGGCAATCCACAACAGTCCCGACGTTACGGAGGGGGTGGGGTGGATTCGGATCTGTTAAGGATTAGTCGACGTCTTCTATGCTTTTGGGTTTATCGTCTCCAGTTCCTTGAACGCCTGGAGGGGATGTAGCTTCTTCTTCTTTTTCTTCTTCTTCTGTAACCGATTCGATTATCGGGGGTGCTTTTGGGTCGGGAAGACCTAGGTCCAATGAATCTATCGTAACCGCCCTAACCGCAGCTGAAAAAACGGTGGTTTTAAGGAACTGTATGGCCTTCACTGCTTCGAATTTAGATATTTCTTTCTGGTCTCGGAGTATTGGTATTACCATCGGCAAACTTGCGCCAGATAGGGCTTGTTGTGCTTCAAAGTAATCAATGATTTTCGAAACAGCAGCAATGTGCTGGTCAAGTGACGGAGTACGATTGCTGAGTGTCATAGCTTCCTGTCGCCATTCATATAGGCTTCTCTGAAGCTCTTGTAGGGTAGGGGGCGTTGAAAATACGGATTTTAACTCATCAATTTTTTGTTTGTTAACATCGGTTGGATGTGCGAGTGGTTTAGTGACTTCACGTCGTTGAGGAGGTTTTGAAGCTTGGACTTTCGTTCTGATATGATGACGAAAAGCATAGTCGCGTTGCCTCAGCTGTTCTCTTGTCGTAGGGTTCCATGGTTTGAGTGGTGCCGGTGGTGATGTGGCAGATGCTAGGCCTGCAGATAATGCCTCTCGGCCGACCCTCTCTTCGCGAAAAGCGCGAATGCTGCGCATGGGGTCGGGGTGGGGTGTCTTCCTGACTGCATCGGGGGCTGCTTGAAGAAATTCTTTGGTAACTTCTTCGGCAGTGGTGTTTGCACGGTCGGTTAGTTCTTTTGAAAGAGGCATCACCATTTGACCTGATGCGGTAAATCGATCGAGCAATGGCTTATGTTTTGCTATTCTAGCCCCTTCTGGATCAGAAGCTGGGGCGCTTGCTATGGCTTTCAGATTGTCAACAATTTTCTTAATCGTGTCTTGAGTCAATGCTTCGCCTGGATTTGCCACAATAATAATTCGATCTTTCAGAAGCAAAACTTCATGCTCCAAGATGGTAGTTCTGTTTTCGTCGTGGTATACTGGTTCAAATCCAGCCATAGCAACGGCGTCGTCCACGTGTTTATGAATCTGAGATAATGTGTACTCCTCGAATGCAATGTATTCGGCACTTCTCCCTTGGGATTCAGCATTAACTTTTGCCTCCTCAATACCATTACAAAATGAGTCGGGGAGAAGGCGTTGAGATAATACTGCCTCTTCCTCGCCTTCACTGAATAATGGTATATCTTCCTCGGCGGCATGATCGAGGGGAGGGAGTGTGTCGGCTTGGTGAGAGAGTCCCGTCGCTGAAAAGACATCTACTGTTGCCTGAACTTCGGGAGATAGTTTTGCGGCAGCGGCTGCATGAAAATCCTGTTCTGAGATTCCTTCTGCTGCTCTTGGTGTTTCTTCCATCTCGTATTCTCCTTAAGTATTTTAAGGGGCGCCAGTCATTGAAACACAAGTTGCTACCTATTCGTTAGGGGCAACGATGGTGGGCGAGCCAGATTGAGCGATTCGAGACGACGTCAAGGGTGTAGCCCTTGACGAGGAGCGAAGCGCCCTAGACGGCCGTCCAACGAAGTTGAGTCTAACGAATAGGCGGCAACTTGGGCTTGAACCCCAATCTATGGAAAAAACAACATATTTATTGCAACAGGATTCAAGAATTTTGTGGCATGAAGAGGGCGCCGATTGGACATCGTAGGCGGGATCTGTGACGGGAGTTCACACCCTTGAGTACGTAGTTGTAAGGCTGCCAGAGAAGGCTGGACGGTACCATATGATCACGGTCGTACATTATGACTTTTGGGGGCATGCATAAGCATTTGCTTCCTTTCATGCTTCCACCATTTTGTTAGAAACCCTGTTTCAAACCGGTCTAAGAGATATGTATTTTCCCTGGTATGACTTGCTCATCCCTATGTTCATTGCAGAATTCCCTCTTCCATAGTCCCGAGTTCGGGGATTTTAAGATTTTCTATGGAAAAATCGCTGGGAAAACCTTCTTGTTTTTTTAAATCTTCTAGGGCTGTCCGCGCGCTCTGCATGTATCTAACGAGGTTAAGTAGGAAGCCATCTTTAAATCCCTGAGTCCAACGTTTCCATTCGCCCCAACCTTCTTGCTGTTTTATAATATATGCAACAATAGCATCAACGTTTTCGACACACGTAGCAAGTGGTGAACCAGGGGGCGCCATTTCGGGGCTTACCCTACTCTTCCATTTAGTTAAGGCTTGAAGAATTTCATTAGGTTTTTTATCTGCCGAAAATATGGGATTGAGCGCTACAACCGGTGGAGGTAAAGGCGCTGCTTTTTCTGGTAGTGGTGGTAATAATTCTTCTGCGGGTGCTAGCAGAGGGTCCAGTTCTTGAATAGCGGGCGGCGTGTCCTCTTCCGGGTCATCGTCAATCACCGAACTTTCCGATA
>CAINFV010000074.1 GCA_903848235.1 Chlamydiia bacterium
GGCCATCTATGATAAATGCAAGAAGTATGAGAGACAACGAATGCGAAATCGGTCTCAAAAAATGCTAAAGTCCAGTTTAAATCACACGGTTGACTGTTATTCCTCTACTTCTTTTAAGAGGGCTTGAAACTGTGTTCGAAGATCGACAGCCTTTCCCCGTTGAGCAGGGTCTGGATCTGTCATTTGTAAGATAAGCGCCAAAAATCGGTCTTCAAAAGTCAGGGGTATCATCTTCTTGTGCTTTGCATGAAGATATTTCAGAGGACGCGTACGGGTGTGCTTGAGAAGCTTCATGTGCTTTTGATAGCGCTTCTTGAGAGGGAGGCCTTCCATCCTGAAGAACCGTTTTTTCCCCCATGCTGGTAGCTCGCCAAAGTAGATCTGCCACATCACGCAGCCCATGGCAAAGACATCACTATTAAAATAGTCAAACCCCATCATCTTTGATCGGAAGAACCCTTCTGGTGACAGATAGCATGCATTTCCTTGGACAGGAACTTTATAGGCGCGGACGAGGGCAAGTGTCCTGCCTAAGTCGGCAACAACAGCTCTGATACGTCTGTGGCCTGGCTTTTTTCCTTCAATATCGACGAAGTAATTCCGGGCTCCTAAGTCACGATGGACATATAGCTTCTGATGCATGGCGCCAAGCCCGGTGATGATATCACAGGCAATTTTCAGGCGCTCTTTGAACGTGAGCTTGAGAGAGTGATTGTCGATGACACTTTGGAGAGATCCTGGTCGAAAGAGGGGGGTGACGATCGTCATGATAGCTTTTTTACTGGAGGGGTTCGTATGCCTCATAAGGGCTTTTGCATGTAAGACGCAGGGGCTGCTTTCAAGGCGGCTCATCGCCGTAAACTCACTTGTAATATCCCATTCAGTACACCCTCGGGCTAAGACTTCTGGCTGCGAGCGGTCATAGAGGATGGTTTTTGTCACTACCTTCTTCCTCCCTTCACCAATTGCCTCGACCCCTTTCGTCCCAAGGTGGATAAAAAATTGATGTGTTTCAGGGTCATATTGGAGTTCTCGTCCAAAACGATGGTCGGACCAGAAGAGCGTTCCTCGTGCTATTTCATCGGCAAGCGTTGTCTCGGCAAACAGGGCAATAGGAAAGGCAACTTGAAAAGGCAGCCCCGTCTTCTCGGAAAGAGAGAGGATGTTTTTGGTGCCGAAGACAGCTAGTGCGAAGGGGGTTCCTGGGTAGGTAAGAGCGAGTGTCTGAAGGTCATGGAGTGTGATTTCACGACTTTTTGCACCGATCCGCACTTGTTTTGAAATCTCCGCCCATGCTTTTGAGTCTATCAGTCGTCTGATGAGATCCATCCGCTGATGTTGGCTGCTTGTCAATTCACGTGTATGTGAAGAGGTCTGGTGTGTGGAGGTAGCGGGTAAGAAAATAGGGCATACGGCCAAAGCGACAACTAAGGATAGCTGAATCATAAGCTCACAACTTTTATGTAAAAGGTTTTTTACACCATGATCTGTTTTACGCGATGATGACTTCCGAGCCGCTCTACACGACAAAGGCCTCGCGTCCTTTGTCGTAGGGAGGCTCAATGCAAAGCTAGTTTGCCTCAGTTTCTAGGCATTTTTTGGTTCGTTTATCAGAATGGTGCCCTGCTCCTTGGGCCCCATTCTTCTTATTTCTAGAGGCCGCTTCCCGTGCTGAGTCAACGGGAGATTTTCCGTAGAGAAGCCTATGCAGGGCGATGTGATGTTTTTGTGCCGTGCCGCGCTTCGCAGGCGATGGGTCTGTTAACTGCAGGATGATTTTCAAGAAGCCTTGCTTGAGAGTTGGCTTTTTCTTTATCCCTGAAAGGTACTTTTCCTGGATCCTGTGGCGGAAGATGTTGATATAATAGACTTTTGCTCGATAGCGATGTTTTTTGGGGACTGATTCTTTTTTAAAATATTCTGAGTCAGACCAGGGAGGAAGATCGCCGAAATAGAGCTGCCAGAAGACACAACCAACAGCAAACAGATCGCTGTTGAAGTACTGCTTGCCATGCATTTTTTCGCGATATATCGCCTCTGGAGGCATATAACGAGAGTTTCCCTGGACAGGGGAGTCTTTGGCGGTCTTAATAGGAATCGTTCTTCCGAAGTCCGCCACGTAGGCGACGATTTTTCTGTGCCCTGGGTGAGTTCCGCGAATTTTGACGAAGTAGTTTTTGACACCAAGGTCGCAATGCGCAAAGTTCATCATCTGCATCCCAGAGATTCCCTTCATAATGTCACAGGCAATTTTTACCCGTTCTTTTAACGTGAGCTTCCACGAAGAGTTCTTTTCGAGGACGTTATAGAGAGACCCAGGACGGATGATACGTGTAACAATCGACGCGAGCATCTTCCCGCTTTTTGGATCTTTGTGCCGCATCAGCGCTTGAGCTTCAAGAACGTGGGGAAGGCCGACGAGTTTTTTCATCGCGTACATTTCACGTTTGCATCCCGCTTCAGAAACGCCTCTGGCCATCACCTCGGGGTTCTGCCTGTCATAGAGAATGGTTTTTGTAACGACTTTCATCCGCCCAATTCCTACAGGTTTTACCCCGTGGGTTCCTAGGTGGATGAAGAGATGTTTGTGATCTCTGTCATATTGCAGCTCTCGGCCGAAGCGATGGCTATCCCAGAAGTGCTTTCCCTTTTCAACTTCGCTGATCATGGACGTCTCAGCAAATAGAGCAATAGGAAATGCTACAGCAAGCGAGAGCCCTGTTTGAACATGGAGTGACATGATATTCTTTGTGGCAAGAACGGCGTTGAAAAAGGGAGTGCCTGGGTGTGAAAGCGCGAGCATCTGGAGGTCGCGAAGAGTGATATTATGCTTTTGAATGCCACTTTTCACGGCGTGACTGAGCGCTGACCATTTGCATTCTTCTATGAGACGGCGAAGAAGTGTTTCATTAATGGCCTTTGTCTGATGTGATTCTTGTTGAAAGCCCCTCGTGGGAGCTGAAAGTATGTCTTGCGTTGCTGGGAGGATGACTGGAGCTGCCAGAAGAGCGAAAGCTAACGAAAATCGAAGCATACACGACCCATTTTTAATGTTTATTTTCTGGAGACTTTATAAACATTCGTGACAATTCTTACAAGTATGAGGATCAAGGCACAACGACCACAAATCTATACCTCTTCTTGTTCAAGAATCGGTTTGACGCTTAAGAAAAAGCTCTCGTAATTTGACGATCAAAAAGGGTCCCATATTGTAATATGGGTTACTTTTTGATCGTCGATTCCCGAGGCTTTTTTTAAGCGTGAAATCAGATTTTTGAACAAGAAGAGATATAGCTCATGGGTGTGCTGCTGGCCATCGACGCTTAAGAGATTGAAAATCAAGGTTGCCCATTCAGAGTGCAACAGAAGTTTTCAACATGTTACCTCGATATTGCACAATTTTTGGCCCCATCTTCGGTGAGAAGTGTCAGCGGCCGCTACATCGGGTATTGGGCCCGATTTTTCCAATTCAAATCTGCAGCCTTTGTTTTAAGCATAAAACCGCTTTTTGACCAAAGCTGGACTTTAGCATTTTTTGAGACCGATTTCGCATTCGTTGTCTCTCAGACGATTGCATTTATCATAGATGGCCTGCCCAGGCCGATCTATGATAAATGCAATCGTCTGAGAGACAACCCTCTGCGAACTCGGTGCCCAAA
>CAINFV010000075.1 GCA_903848235.1 Chlamydiia bacterium
CACACTCAAGCGTCAGCTCATTGGTAATAGCAAGCCCCATTTCAGCAATAAGCTCTGCTGCATGATAGCCAACGGCCTGCGCTCCAAGGATGCGGCCTGTCTCTTCTTCGAAGACCAGCTGCACAAAACCTTCTGTATGGCTGGAGGCGTGCGCCCTCCCCAAGGCTTGTAAGGGGAACATCGCCGTCTTGGGTTTAAGCCCTTTTTTTTGTGCTTCTTCTAAAGAATATCCCACAGAGCCTACTTCCGGCCGTGTGAAAAGAGCCCCAGGAATGGCATTGTAGTACATCTTTTTGCGATTTCCTAAAATGTTTTCCGCTGCCACCAGCCCCTGATGGGTTGCCACATGGGCATATAAATAGCGTGCTGTAATATCGCCTATCGCCCAGATGCCGTTGATATTTGTGGACATTCTATCGTCAGTTACCACAGCACCCCGATCGACTCTGACACCTACTGCAGAAAGACCAATGGTATCGGTGTTCAGCGCTCTTCCAGCAGATACCATAGCAATTGAACCATGGATAGTTTTTCCACTGCTCAACGTAATATCTACCCCATCATCAGTCAGTTTTGAGGTCATAACCTTTTCATTACAGAAAATCTCAATTCCGTCTTTGAGAAAGGCTTTCGCCACAGCTGAGGATACCACGTCGCTCTCTAGCGGGAGGATCCTTGGGAGCATCTCTACGATAGATACCTTCACCCCGAGTGTTGCGAAAAGCGAAGCAAACTCACATCCATTCGCTCCACCTCCGACAACGATAATGCTTTTCGGAAGCTTCTCGAGGTCAAGGATGGATGTAGAGTTGTAGATGGTTTGGTGATCAAAAGGAATCGTTGGGATCTCTTTGGCCTCAGAACCGGTGGCAATGATAATATGCTCTGCCTGTACGATCATCGGTGTTTTGCCTGTGATTTCGATCTCTTTAGCAGAGATCAGCATCCCCCGGCCATAGATGAGTTCCACCCCATTGGATTGAATAAGACCTTCAAGGCTGGCACGCAGTCCTGACACAACGGAATTCTTTTTTGCGACGAGCTCTGACCACTCAACCGTAGCGCCCGTCACATGCAATCCAAATTCTGCAGAATGGGAGATCTCACTTAAGAGCATCACACTTTTCAGCAGAGTTTTTGTTGGGATACACCCACGGTTAAGACAGGTTCCGCCAACTTCTTTTGCTTCAATCAGGGCAACTTTTTTCCCACCCTGAGCACATCGAATCGCTGCTGGGTAGCCGCCAGGCCCGGCTCCAAGGACTGCCACGTCAACTTTTTTTCTTTGCATTGCATCCACCCTTTAACCCCAAGTTGCTACCTATTCATTTTTAGGTATATCATAGAGTACACAAACACAAGCCTTTCTTTCTAGGCAGGCCCTCAGAAAGGTCACCTTTGGATCTTAATACTGTCTCATTTATCTCAGGAAATATAACAAGGAATCAAGGTATACTGCACAATTAGATGTTTTGTTTTTTGAGGCTACTATAATGAAAAAAATACTAACTCTAGCATTACTCTTCAGCTCTTTCTTTTTTTCCCTCTCATGTAACGAAGCGCATGAACGCCCGAAGCCGATCCTTGTCTTTGATTTTGGCGGTGTCATCGCCGAGGCGGACAAGGAGGCACTCTATCTCCACTTACAAAGAGCCCTTAACTGCTCTCGCCCTCAAGTAGCACAGGTCCTTGACCACCTCCGAGAATCTCAAGCGAAAGGAATCTCAGAAGAAGAGTTTTGGAAGGAATACGCTGCATCGACAAACACCTCACTTCCACAGAATTGGAATGAGACTCTTGACATTGCCAAACAATCCGCCGTACGCCCTATTCCTCGTATGATCGAACTGGTAAAAACACTCAAAGGGCAGGGCTATCGAGTAGCTATGTTGTCGAATGTGCAGAAGCATCAAGCAAAGGTTATCAGGGACAAGGGACTCTACCTCTACTTTGACCCTCTGGTGCTCTCCTGCGAGATCGGCGTTGAAAAGCCGAAGATAGAGGCCTTTCAAATTCTCTTACAACGACTTCAAGCCAAACCTCAAGATTGCATTATGATAGACGACAGCTCTGAGAACATTCGGGCTGCGCAGCAGCTTGGGATGAGCTTTATTCTCTTTCAGAATGTGGAACAATTACAAGCAGAGCTTAAAACTGGACTTTAGCATTTTTTGAGACCGATTTCGCATTCGTTGTCTCTCATACTTCTTGCATTTATCATAGATGGCCTGCCTAGGCCGATCTATGATAAATGCAATTGTCTGAAAGACACCGCTCTGCGAACTTGGTGCCCAAAAAATGCTAAAGTCCAGTTAAATCCAACAACTACTGAGGCTTTTGCAAAATTAGCCGACGCGAGCAGAGCGTGCCCGCTAGTTTTGAAAAAGCCTCTACCGTTTACACAGGGGTTTCTATCTGCAAAAGTTTGGCGGGAATTTGTTCAAAGGTATCCTCGATCTCTAATCTGGAGGCCGTCGCTATCCTCCA
>CAINFV010000076.1 GCA_903848235.1 Chlamydiia bacterium
ACCATCTGCGAGCCAAGAAGGGGAAAGCGTTTGCGGATCTCATAATAGCACAGGCGATGGAGGGCGACGTTGTTCCAACATCGATTTTGAACTGCAAATGGCACAATTTCGTTACAGGCGTCAGCGAACGCGTCATTAGTTTGCAAAATGGGACTAAGCCCTTCTGGAGGCAATGTGAGGTTCAATGCTACTGTGCGCTTCATAGCCAGAAAGAATATCTTTTATACAAAATTCATGCTATCAAAAATAGCGGCAATTCCTCCCATCCCTGAAAGGAATGGGTCTCCTTGCCGTCATTGGATGAAGCGACAGCACTAGGAAATAAGAGCTTCTGACGAGAGTGTCTTTTCTGCTTCTTGACTTCCCACGGCAGGCTTTGTAGACTTCTTTTATACTGGTGAGAGCTGAAACTTGCAGTTTTTTGTCGCGGAAAAGGCTTGAGATTTGACCATCGAAAAACACCCCATAGTGTACTGTTGGGTGTTTTATTTCCCATGTGCAATACTTGTTTTTATCAATGGAGATCTATGTTCGGACGCACGACGATTGGTTTGATGGTGTGGATGCTTTTGGTAGTAACACCTGGAAGTGCTGAGACATCACAAGAATTGACAGCCTTTGTCGTCATGAATGCACAGACGGGACGTGTGCTGCTCCAACGGTCCGCCCATCAGAAATTATACCCTGCAAGTACCACAAAAGTGGCGCTCCTGGCGTATGTGCTAAGCACGCCTAGCATAGATCTGAATCAGAAAATAGTGGTTCCAGCAGAAGCGGTGAAGGCTGTTCTTGACGCTGAAAAAAGCCGTGATAACTTCTCTAAGTACCCTGCGTATATCCTCGAGGCACGAGGGTCGTCAGCAGGATTGAAAAATGGGGAGGTCATCTTTCTCAAAGACGCTCTTTATGGTGCCATGCTCCCTTCTGGGAATGATGCTGCCAATACCCTTGCCTATTACTGGGGGAATGGCTCTATAGAAGCATGTATTGATCAGATAAATCGCTTCGCAGAGTCGCTCGGCTGTACGAATACCAGGTTTTTAAACCCGCATGGTCTTCACCATCCACAGCATGCCACTACTGCTTATGATCTTGCCATCATCACGAAGTATGGCATGCAGATGCCGCTCTTTCGAAAGATTGTTGGTACGACAACGTATACCAAAGAGCGAACCAACAAACAACCTGCTGTCACCTGGCAGCAGACGAATAAACTCCTTCTTCCGGGGCCATATTACTACGACCGTGCCACAGGCGTGAAAACAGGATCTCATGCACGCGCACAGAACTGTCTTATCGCCACTGGTGAGACGTCAGACCGTTCTTTAATCGTCGTTCTTCTTCACTGCCCAGATAGAAAGCAGATGTTCGTTGGGGCCAAGAAGCTTCTCCAGCGGTTTCTCAACGAGGAGAAAACCCGCCGTGTCATCGTTGAAAACGGCCCTCTTCAACTCAAACGGGAGATTGAAGGGCAGATGACGCCTCTGTCGCTCTTCTCAGAGAGAGAAGCGGCAGTGAGCTTTTACCCTTCTGAAGAGCCGAGCATCCGCGCTCTTGTAGAGTGGAAAGACTTGAAATTTCCTGTCGAACAGGGGCATGAGGTCGGTGTTTTGCGAATCTTCGCTGATGATACAGAAGTAGATCGCATTCCACTTCTTGCCTCAGAACATCGTGATACCACGTGGCATCAGCGCTTCCTTGCCTCTCAGAAATTTCTAAAAAACCATCGGGGCGGGGTGTTGGCTCTTTCGCTGTGTGCGGGGCTTCTCATCGCTATTGTATTCTTCATGCGTGCTAGAAACCATGGACGCCGTTGGTAGAAGAAGGTGGTAGCCGCCGACCGTTATTCTCCAAACCAATATTGCGCCAGACTCATGAGTAGCAACCGGTAGATTGCTACTCATGCGGAGGGAACGTGATGCTCACTCCATGTCTAATCGGGTAAAAGGGCTTTCCTCTCCAGCGATGTTAACAGCGCGGACGCTATAGCGGTGATCGAGGAACTTCTTATAGTCGTGGAGGTGATCTTTGTAATAGTCTTTTGGATGCAGGCTCTTTTTAAAATGAAGTTTTTTTGTGGTGTAGATCTTTTTGTTGTCTTTGAAAATCTGATACTTGACCTTCCCTGGTGAGTGGCTTCGTTTCCACTCTGTTGTTAGTTTCAGGTGGTGATGATGTTTATGGATCTTCCCTCGGAAATGGTGAGGGCGTTTGAGGCTAGAAGACGATTGGATGGTGATGACCTGTTCGAAATGAGCATTGTCAAACGAACCGTTATTGCTGACCGTCTGGCCAGTGAACGTTTGTACTACGGAAGTTCCTGCGGAGTTGGTAACCGTCAGGCCTACCGTGTATGTTCCCCCTTGAGCGTAGGTATGAGAAACGGTTGGGCCTGTAGTCGTCACATCCGGCGAGCCATCGCCAAAATTCCAAACATACTGGACGATTGTCCCAACAGCTGTCACTGACCGTGAGGCATCAAAAGCCGTTGGTGATTCTGCCATGCTAACGGTAACTGAAAACTCAGCAGCAGGAGATGGGTCAGGTGTGATGGCGACATAAGCTGGAGTATCATGTACGTTTGACAGAGGGACGATTGTTGTAAGGGCTGGTGGATCTTCAATGAGATCGATCACCGCAACACCACTCCCAGAGACCGCAACATACGCCGTTTTTCCATCTGGAGCGATGGCGATGCCATCTGGGGTATTAGTTCCCAAATCGATTGTTTGAACAATGGCCTTTGTTGCAGTGCTAATTTGGGCAACACTGTTTGTCTGTGGCAGCATAGAATATTCAGCTTCTGCTACATAAACAAAGTTTCCGTCAGGACTGATGGCGATGCTATTGATGGTCAGGTTGGTTGGGATAGATTGAGGAAGGAGTATATCAGTCGACGTATCAATGATGTAAACGGTTTGGTTGGCTACAACATATGCCTCATTTCTATTAGGTGAAATGGCGATTTGCGAGGGGAGATCAGGTATGGTAACGCTCTTCGTCCCTCCCCCTTGGGTGTATACGGTGACAGATCCACTCCCTTTATTAGCTGTATAGATTTTTGTCCCATCAGGGGTGATGGCGATGCCTTCTGGATAATTACCTGTAGAGAACACAGTTCCTTCGAAGGTGTTTGTTGCGACGGGAATTCGCCCGACGACATTATCTGCCCCGAGGGTTGGGAAAACTGTCAGTCCATTAGGTGAAATCGCGAGGAAACCGCTATCCTGATGCCCATCGCATTCAATAGCTGTTGGTATATTGAGAATAAGATCGATAGCATTTACGTATGTGTTTATAGCTTTAGGTTGTGCTGCTAGTAATGATCCGCTATCTCCAACATACGCAGTTCTTCCATCAGGTGTAATGGCGATGCCCCTAGCTGCCCTTTGTAGGAGAGTTAGGGCTCCCTTGAGGGTGTTGTCAGCAAGATCTATATACCAAGCCATTGGCAGCCAAATTTGTGGGGAAACTAGACTTCGGCCAGACACATAGGCAAGCCAATTCCCTTGGTAGGTATACCGATCTGCTGGTGTGGCAGGAGAGGTGTCCGCTCCTACTGTAACGGAAATATGCACCGTTCCTGGAACGGACTGTGGTGTTTGTACGGTAATCTGCGTGTCAGAACTAGTGACGATTGTTCCTGACGTCGGACCAAATTTCACATCAGACACGCCAGTAAACCCAGTTCCTGTAATGGTGACGGTTTCTCCTCCAGCAGCAGGTCCAAAGTTCGGGCTTACTAGGGTTACTGCGGGAGCCCCGAGCAACCAGTTGACAGAGAGCGTAAAGGAAAAAAACAGCGGCAACAGCGACTTAGATAGCGACATGAAGACCTCCTCCAAAAATACATAATTAATTTTACTTGTATCGAGGAGTGGGGATTTATGTCTATGTCGAAAAATTGAATATGCACCCTTAACCCTTATCCAGAGTGGATAAGGGTTAAGGCATGCAGCAGGAGATCAGGAAGTGACGATCACTCCATGTCTAGGTGGGTAAATGGACTGGTCTGCCCGGCGGCGTTGACAGCGCGGACGCTATAGCGGTGCTCGAGGTACTTTTTATAGTCGTGGAGGTGATGTTTGTAAAAGTCTTTTGGATGCAGGCTCTTTTTGAAGTGAAGTTTTTTTGTGGTGTAGATCTTTTTGTGGTCTTCAAAAATTTGATACTTGATCTTCCCTGGTGAGAGGCTTTGTTTCCACTCCGTTGTTAGTTTCAGGTGGTGATGGTGTTTAAGGATCTTCCCACGGAAATGGTGAGGACGTTTGAGAGGGTTTGAAGGAGATTGGATGGTGATGACCTGTTCGAAATGAGCATTGTCAAACGAACCGTTATTGCTGACCGTCTGGCCAGTGAACGTTTGTACTACGGAGGTTCCTGCGGAGTTTGTTACCGTCAGTCCTACCGTGTATGTTCCCCCTTGAGCGTAGGTATGGGAAACCGTTGGAGTTGTTGTTGTCTCTTCTGACGAGCCATCGCCAAAATTCCAAACGTACTGGACGACCGTTCCAACCGCCGTTACAGATCGTGATGCATTAAAAGCCGTCGGTGATCCTGCAGCGCCAGCGGTAACCGAAAACTCAGCAGCAGGGGATGGGTCAGGGGTGATGGCGATGAACCCTATGTTAGCTTCTGTTACAAAGGGAATCGTCTGTACGACCGCAGGCGGATCTTGTGTGAGGTCGATGACTTTGACGGTGAATATTAATTGATCGTTTTGGGCAACAACAACGTATGCTGTTTTCCCATCTGGAGCGATGGAGATTCCTATAGGAGGCGTCGTGCCGCAATCGATGGTATTGTCTATTTGCTTTGTGGAGCAGTTAATTTGGTACACGGTGGGTAAATTGTTGTCTCCTATATACACAAATCTGCCGTCCGGGGAGATTGCTATTCCCAGGCAGTTGGTTGCTCCAGGTATAGAGATAGTCGACTTCCGTTCATCTGACAAGGTGTCAATGACATATACCTGATTACTACGAGAAGTTACATACACCTCGCTTCCGTCTGGAGTAATAGCAATGAGAAAAGGATTGTCGGGTAAAGTAATAGTTTTTGGGAGAATCCCTTCTTCAAAAACAGTGGCGGAAGACCCATTGGAATTTGCAACATAGATTTTTTTTCCATTAGGCGAAACTGCAATCCCATATGGATAGTTGCCGGTGGGAGAGAGCGTTGTTGGAAGGAGTGTCCGCGTGGCAACATCGATTAGCCCGACTTCATCCTCACCCAAAAAAGTTGGGTAAACAGTCGTGCCATCTGGAGCAATTGCGACACAAGGGCTGTTCATGTGATCATTGCATTTAATAAACGTTGATGTTTTGAGAATGACATCAATAGCATTTACGTATGTGTTTGCTGAAACTTTAGGTTGTGTGGCCGCTTTTTCGTTGCCTCGATCTCCAACATACACGGTCCTTCCATCAGGCGTAATGGCAATTCCTCCAGGGGCGAATTGCTGTAAAAGAGAGATGTCCCCCTTGATCTGGTTGTCGGCAAGGTTTATGTACCAGGCCGTTGGTGTATCGGACATCTGTTCTTCTTGGATTACGCCAGACACATAGGCAAACCAATTTCCTTGGTAGGTATACCGGTCTGCCGGTGTTGTAGGAGAGGTGTCCGACCCCACTGTAACGGAAATATGCACCGTTCCTGGAACGGACTGTGGTGTTTGTACGGTAATCTGCGTGTCAGAACTAGTGACGATGGTTCCTGACGTCGGACCAAATTTCACATCAGACACGCCAGTAAACCCAGTTCCTGTAATGGTGACGGTCTCTCCTCCAGCAGCAGGTCCAAAGTTCGGGCTTACTAGGGTTACTGCGGGAGCCCCGAGCAACCAGTTGATGGAGAGTGTAAGGGAAAAAAACAGGGG
>CAINFV010000077.1 GCA_903848235.1 Chlamydiia bacterium
GGCACCCAGTTGCGGCCACGTGTACCCTTCTTCGGCCCCTGGCAGGCTGCCGGCGTGCAAGTCGGTGAGGCGATCATCGCCATTGGGTTCCTGTTATTGATCCCCTACCGGCGTACCAAAGAAACGATCGAGAAATAGCAACGCCCCTTACGGGGCGTTTTTTAACCCAGACTGATCAGGCGGGCATTTCCAGCTTAATAACTGATGTTACGCAGCCTTGAGAAGTTGGAGCTCATCGTAGGCAACGCGAATGGCCTTGAGGTACAAATGAGAACGCAAGGCGAAATGGTTGAGATGGCGCTTTATCTTGAGACACTCCAGTTTGAAGAAAGCATAAAGAACAGCAAAGACATGGTTATTCTGGGTGACGACTCTGCGGACGGGCGCTTTGCCCAAGGCAGCATTGTGTTTGAGTGATTTGTGGAAGACTTCAATCGGCCATCGTTTTTGATAGGTCGTTTGAATGAACTCCCGTGTCACCGTTGTGTCGCTGCAAGCAAGATAGAGAATTCCTGTGCTGCCATCCTTATTAGTGAAGATTTGGCGCACGAGTAGTACAGGAAAAGGTACGTCTTTGAGCCAGCCTGTAAACATGCTCTCTTCTTGCCAGGGCAGATCTTCAATCGAAGTGAAACGGTTGTCTTGAGCGTCTTCCGCACTTATGGCAGCCAGGCGATTGCCTTTCAGGGCGCAGATGAAATCCTTTGCGAATGTTTCTTTGATGTAAATCATGTTTTCTTTGGATGAAAACCAGATATCGAACAAGACAAAGCGAAACAACAGTTTATTGCGCACACAAACATCCAACATAGCTCTCATCAATTCGTTCTTCGTGACCAAACTGGCACGCTTCAGTTTATGTGTTTTGAGATCACAATATTCGATCGGCTTTTTGATCAACTCAAATGCCACCGGAATGGAGATGTCTTCTACGTGATACAGGCAATTGAGCAGGTTGAAACCCTGTACCGCCCGACCTTTACTATGATCATAATGCCAACACATTACTTCGTTTTCGTCCGTATATGGCTTCTCTTGAATGGTGTCGTCAAAGATCAAAACCGCATCTTCCCGTTCTACCTTGCGAACCGTGGCTTTGACTTCTTGCCACAAATCCTTTGACGTGTACTCTTCACCAGACAGAAAACGAGTAACTTGGTCGTGGCTAACTTGTCCATTTACCATCGCTGAAAGACCGGTTGCTGTGGCATATCCAAAGGTGCTGAGTAAATAATCTGTGTACAGTTCTAGATTCTCTTTATCCATGCTCGAATCTTACCCGATCCCGTTCACGCTCGCTGCGTAACATCAGTTAATAAAATGAAATTGATCGGACAGACTCGCCAACTCAGACTTGCTGCAGCACGAGCACTTCTTCGCCCAGCATATCCGTCACTTTGACCGCAACGGTTGCGCCCGGGGCGGCTTGCACCACATACTTCCCCAGCACCAGATCATTCTTCTTTTCAGGGACATCCGAGAGGGTGATATTGAAGATATTGCCAGCGTAGGCGGAGTCGATCATGATGCTATCGACCATGGAGCGCCAATCTTCAATGTGCGGTTGAA
>CAINFV010000078.1 GCA_903848235.1 Chlamydiia bacterium
ATTGCTCGCCTAACAAAATTTCTTGCAAACATAATAAAGTCAACCCAACCTCCCAGGTTAGAACTCTACCCTCTAGAGAGAAAAAAGGTACCCACAACTTACATCTGTCACAAGTCCATGTTCTGTACTTGAATCTTAATAGAAGTAGAATAGCAACTCAACGACTAAGACTATTTGTATACAGATACAACGACTTACTTAAGAGTCAGGACATTCCTTTGATCTGCTTATTACAAGAGCCCCCTCCAAGCGAGCTAAATAAACCTCCCCAAGGATATGTTTCCCTTTTCCATCCTCCCGAGGACAGCTCAGAAACAAACAGGTGCAGATCAACAATTTGGGCTCCCTCATCCGCAAATCCAGTCTTCATCGCTCAGTTGTCCACCAAAGATAGAGCAGCGGCTAGAATCGCTACTTCCCACTCGGTCGTCTCCCTCTTTTCAGTGTACATACCGAAAACAAGCAATAACAATAGTCAATTCCCCCCCACCCAGATTCTTGAACCCCTTGTAGGCGCACATCTCTCCTCAGCCATAATAGCTGGAGACTTAAACTCGAACAGCATTCTTTGGAACTCGCCCAAAACTTGCCCTCGAGGGGAATGGATAGAAGAATTCGCACTAACTAACAACCTGATAGTGGCAAACGATGCGTCCACAATGCCAACTTTCTCGAGCTCAACAGGATCCTCATTTATTGACGCAGCGCTGCTTTCAGAATCCCTTTTCAGAAACCAAACCTCTTGGGAAATTCTGCCGCAAGATGAATTCGGATCAGACCACAGGGGAGCAATTTTCTCCATCAATATTGCAGGCTCTCCACCTGCCACAAAAGAACGAAATGACTGGATAAAATCTGTGGATAAAGACACTTACAGAAATAAACTTCAAGAAAGCTTCCCTGATTTCTGCAGAGATTTTAACCCTGAAAGCTTAACATCAAAATCTGAGATTGATAAAGCCGCCAATAACATACGAAACCTTATATTGGACGCAGCAAGGAAAAGCCTGTCCTCAAAATCCCGCCCGCCCAGAGCTCAGCAACCATGGTGGTCCAACCAACTCGAAGACCTCTACAGACAAAAGCAAGAAGCAAAAGCAGTACTCAAACAAAACAGCAACCCAGAAGCTAAGCAACTATTCCTCACAATTTCAAAAGATCTAAAACGGGAGTTTGACAGGTCTAGAAGAAGTCATTTCCAAAGTCTCTGCAACAAGATGGAAAAGCCATGGAAATTATACAAAATACTTTCAAGAAAAAGGCCTTTAGGGGGCCATATTACTTTGGCAGACCACAACGGCAATCCAATCATAACTGATCCAGATAAGAATGCAGCAGAGTTACTAAACCTTTTCTTTCCTGATGACGATCTAAACTCTGAACGCCCATGTCACCAGGAAGTCAAGAACTTTGTTGCCTTCAAAACTAAGGAGAGTACTCCTCTCTCACCCATCAGCAAAATCACAAAGACTGAAATACACACAGCCTTCTCCGCTCTAAAGCCTTATTCTTCCTCTCCGGACTCCCTCCCAGCAGCCTTCATTCAGTGGTCCCTCGATCTCCTTGCATCTCCCCTGGCCGAGCTTTTCAATGCGTGTCTCGAACTATCATACTTCCCCAATGCATGGAAAGCAGGGACACTGCTCACCATACCTAAGGAATCATCAAAAGTTGACAGATCCAGCCACAAATCCCAGCGCCCAATCACTTTGCTTCCAGTATTAGGCAAAGGCCTCGAGAAAATTCTACTTGAACGCTTCAACAGCATGAACATCAAATGGCACAACACAGCGCAGCGGGGTTTTATCAAAGGCTCAAGCACAGAAGCTGTCCTACACGAAGTACACAAAGTTATCCAGTCTAATCTGGCCCACACTCACGACATGGTAGCTGCCATCTCACTTGATATCTCAGCGGCTTTCGATAGAGCCTGGCATCCAGCCATTTTGAAAAATCTCATTGATAAAGGCATGCCCATGCAATATGTCAAACTGATTCAGAATTATCTTTCCGATAGAAATATTTCACTAACCTATGGTGGGGGCACAGCCATCAAAACCCTTACTCGATCTACACCACAAGGAGCAGTTCTTTCTCCCTTCCTATGGAACATTTTCCTGGACACCCTCTTAGACAAGCTCACAAAGTACAATGTCTTTCCTCGCTTTCTGGACACTTTCGCCTGGGCAGACGATGTCCTTCTTCTGTTTCCCTTCAGCAGACACGAGATTGGAAAGCTCAAAGACTCCGTAACCATCATTCTAGGAGAAGCAGCCACCTGGGCACAAGAAAATAAAGCATCATTTGGGGAAAATAAAACCAGACTAATGACTTTCTACAAAGCAAATCTCCCCTCAATAGACCTCCAACTCTCAGCGCACAATTTTGGAGTAATTAAACAAGTCAGCGAACTCAAATTCCTCGGAGTCATTTTCGATGAAAAACTCACCTTCAAAGCTCATCTGGAAAAAGTCTGCAGCAAAGCCCGATCCATACTATTCTCTTTAAGATCGTGCGCTAAATCTAATTTCAACGTACCCTCTTCTCACTTTGCAACCATCTACATGGGAGCAATCCTGCCTAAACTTTTCTACGGACTACCCACATGGTTCACAGTCTTTGAAATCAAATCAAGTATGGATAAAATTACCAAGACCCTCCGTCTAGGAGCACTGCTAATAGTCAAATGTCAAAAATCGGTCTCTTCGGAGGTCTTATTTCCATTGGCAGATATCTTGCCACCCAGACTCCTCGTCATGCGAGAAACTGCTAGGCGCTTCCTGTCGATCCTCTCCTCTGTCTTCTACAGCGAAGCTCACTTATATGAACTGCTAAACCCGGCAACAGACCACTCATACACCTTAAACACACTTCTCACTAACAAACTCAATCTCCCCCAGGACCTCCTCACTTCCTTCTACCACGACTCGAAAACTCGAATTGAAACTGAACCTTGGCACAGACAAAGAATCAGAGTTACACTCGATGGCTCTGAACATATCGCCGAATGCAAACCTGGGGACCTGGTAGCGTACTCCGATGGGTCTAAAACAGAAGAAGGGACAGGAGCAAGTGCGATCCTCTACCAATACCCAAACCTTGACAACCCAATCGACTCAACTTCCATTACTCTCCCCCCGTGGTCCACAGTATACTAAGCAGAAGTAGAAGGAATCTCCAATGTCCCGTCTATGTGCTCCAAAGTCCTAGGCAAACTTGCCACTCAGCCTAGTAGATGCCTGCTGTTTGTGGATAATCAAGCCGCCCTACATGGAATCAAATCCCCCTGGAAAGCTAAATACCAACGTATCAAAGAAGTCCATGGACTACTCTGTTCTCATGAACTCATTTTCGAGCTTCACTGGGTAAAAGGTCACTCCAATGTAGCTGGTAACGAAGAAGCAGACTTGTTAGCAAAAGTAGGCGCAGCAGGCTGTGGCACCCACACCTCTATTGCTACTACCAAAACTCAGATCCAATCAATAATAGATTCCCAAATACAGGGTTACCAAAGTCTCGAATGGACACCCGAAGTAGGCTCACTCACAGCTTCCCTCTTCCCGACTTTCAAATCGATCAAATCTTTTGCGAAACTCACCTTCCCACGAAAACCAAAAGCTTGCGTTGATGCAGAAGACTCGCGAGACTGCTATAGAGCTCGTAGGCTAGTTTCAGGACGGTTTCCAACTAACGATCTCCTACACAAATGGAAACTATGCCCATCACCTACCTGCCATTGGTGCGGTGTAGAGCAAGACTCCATTGCACACTTCATTCTTCACTGCAGCTTCCAAGGCGTTGCACGGACTAAGCTCGTCAACAATATCGGATTTTACCCACACACGATTGCAGACCTTCTGGGAAGGCGAGAACATATTGTCGCACTGGAACTATTCATTAAAGAAGCAGAGGAGCTTCAGGATCTCTATATCAACGAAACTACAAATACGCAGACTTAGTTTCCAGTCTAATATAGCAACAATGACTTAAGTAACTACTGTATGCTTGTCTGTTCTTAGCTATATCACCATGCCACAGATGAACATAAAAAATTCCATTTAGCTCCCGAGCCCTTAAAGGGACCAGCGAGGAGTTATCTGGCTATGTATATATATTATATAATTGTTACCACCACACCGGGCTGGGCAGTAAAAATGGAAAATTCGCAAGTGTATGAATGCGTTGTAAAAGAATCTTTTCATGTCGGTGGGGTTCCAGTGACGACAC
>CAINFV010000079.1 GCA_903848235.1 Chlamydiia bacterium
ATTCACTCTTGAAACGCTCATTGCCCACTCCTTTATTTCTAGAAATTAGCTCTATATGAAAACAAAGTATCGAGCAGGAACAATTAAGATACGATAAATGAATGGTTAGGGATGCTTTTGCAAAAGCTTCTAGGGACTAGGTTGTGGGCTAGATGCCCGACTGAAGAATATCGTGCATCTTAATCAAGCCAACACAGCGTCCTTCATCGACAACAGCGAGCACAAAGACTGGATGCTTTTGGTCGGCTTCCATCTGTTGCATAGCCTCATACGCCAGTATGTCTGGGGAGATTGTCCTGGGAGTCTTTGTCATCAAAGCCCCCATAGTAGATCCAAGTGCCGCAGGTCCTAATTTCTGAAGTGTCCGTCGAAGATCACCATCAGTGAAGATGCCTAGAAGCATCGAATCATCATCAATGACACAGATACATCCGCATTGCTTGTTCGAAAGCTCAACGAGCATATCTCCAAGGGCATCGGAAGGAGAGCACACCGGCATCGCATCTCCAGACACCATCAAATCGCGAACCTTGACAAGCCTCCTTCTTCCAATACGCCCTCCAGGGTGATTTTGGATAAAATCAGAAAGAGAAATTCCCTTGAGCCGCATCAATGCCATTGCTAAAAGATCTCCGAAAACAAGCTGGGCAATCGTAGACGTTGTAGGGGCAAGGTCAAAAGGACAAAGCTCTTTTAATTCTGGGAGGACAAAGCACCTCTGACAGGCTTTTGCCAGGCGTGATGCCTCATTCGTCACAACAGCGACAAGAGAGGCTCCTTTGTTACGAAGGGCAGGGCACAATTCCAAAAGCTCCGCCGTCTCACCGCTCTTACTCAGCAAAAAGACGATATCATCCCGTCCTACAACACCAATATCTCCATGAAGAGCATTCTGCGCAGACAGATAAAATGCTTTCGTTCCAGATGAACAAAAGGTCGTTGCAATCTTTTTTGCGATAATTCCGCTCTTGCCAATTCCAGTGAAGAAAACAGCTCCTTCCGAATGAAGCACAAGTTCCACGATTGTAGCGAATTGCCGAGTGTCAAACCGGGTGAAGAGCAGTTCGACATTGGCTTGCAGATCATGTAAAAGCTCATTGATGAGCCCCAGAGGCTGACCTTGTGTGGTCGCTGAAACTGCATCAACATCTGCTGTCTGGATATTCATCGAAAGGACCCCGTACTTTTCACGCTTAATATACCTCTTCTTGTTCAAGAATCGGTATTAGATTAAGAATACAGCTCTGGCCCCCTTCTTGTCTTCCTCAGACTCCTCGAGCAAGCTGCTAGTAGCAGAATTGTTTAGGATCTTGCACTTCCTACCCGCTGATCGTATACTTCTTGCGAAATCGAGGGATTGTGAAGTTTCTTCACGACTTTCCCCCTCCTTCTCCCAAGATGAGGAACAATCGTCGTGCGGAAAAAAGGCGGCCCTGCCCACCACCCACCACCTGTGCTTCAGACATCATCCAGCGACGCCAGGTTTTTTTTAAGCCTTCGCCCCAACAGATGGAGTTTTCCCTATGACAGCAGTGATAGACACAACGGTAATTGCAAAAAGCTTTTCCAATGCAGCACACACCTACGATGCATGGGCCTTGCCACAGACGATCGTTGCAAAAAAGCTCTGTACTTTTCTACCAGATGACGCAACAGAAATCCTCGACATTGGCTGCGGAACAGGGCTTATGACAGATCTTGTCCGCAAACGGTATCGAACAGCACACATAACGGGGGTAGATCCTGCAGAAGGGATGATCGAACAGTGTACAAGGCGCTTTTCTAATGACGAAAAAACCACGTTTATCATCGGCACTGCAGAAGACTATTCCTCACCATCCTCTTTCGACCTTGCTGTAGCAACATGCAGCATGCATTGGTTCAATGATAAATTGAAGGCTCTTCGCAATATTCGGTCGTCGCTTACTCCAGAAGGGTGTCTAGCAGTAGCAATTCCTATCGACGGGTCTATTCCAGAACTCTGTGAGAGCTATAGAGCGGCAACTGGCACCGAAATGCCAGGCCTCAAACTATTAACAGCCGCTGAGTACACATCCCTGTTCTTGCAAGCAGGATTTCTTCTAGAACATATTCTCGTCGAAGAGGTGCGCTTGAGAGTTCCTGATGCACTGTTCGTCGTCAACTCATTACGTCGTATCGGAGGAGCGCCAAAAGGGCTCTCTGACGACTCTTCCATCCCACAAAAACAGTTAGAAACGCTTCTCAGATTCTATAACGAACACTTTTCCTTCGATGATGGCGTTGACTTGACATACCAGTTTTTCTTCGCGGTAACGACAGCTATTTCTCGTTCATAGCTGGGCTTTATAATTTTTCAACGATGGAGGTTGATATGGTCGAAGGGATAGATATAGACACACAAGTGGTAGCAGAACGGTTTTCAAAAGCCGCTCGGACGTACGACGCATGGGCAGAACCGCAGCGACGAGTTGCCAACAGGCTCTGCTCATTCTTACCTCAGCGTGCGACGAGAATCGCAGATCTCGGATGCGGCACTGGTATTATGTCATCTCTGTTAAGAGAAAAATACCCAACAGCCTATATCACCGGCGTCGACCCTGCTGCTGGGATGATCGACGAGTATCTTACTCGCTTTGCCAATGATGAAAAGACATTTGGCATCGTCGCTTCTGCCGAAGAATTCTGTGAAACAGCTCATTTTGACCTTGTAGTATCGACGAATAGCTTCCAGTGGTTTCGAAATAAAAAACTGGCACTTGCCAATATCAAACAGTCCTTAACTTCTTCAGGGCAGTTTCTCGTCGCTACGCCCCTGTCGAGGACGCTTATGGAGTTATACGAAAGTTATCTGTCTGCCACTGGAACACCGATTCGCTATGCCGAATTATTCACAGAAAACGACTATGCTTCATTATTTTTAGATGCAGGGCTGACGACAAAAAGGTCTGTAGTTGAAGAGTTTCAGATGACGGTGCCAACGCCCATGGATATCATCAGGTTCATACAGGAGATCGGCGGAGCGCCTACGAAACTTCGTAAGGAATCGCTTATTCACAATGAGCAGATGCACAAGCTGGTAGAATACTACACGCAGCACTTTTCTCTGCCTGATGGCGTCTGTGTCACCTATCAGTACTTATACGGACTCTTTTCCTAAGTCCCTAACTTCGACACTTGGACTAGCAATGCTGCAAACGCCTCATGGCCTTCGATGATGCACAACTCCATCTGCGAGAAGCATAAAGGAATGGCAGGCCATGTTTCCTTTCGGAAAAAATCCTTTTCTGTTCCAACAACAATGGCATCGGGAACGGAGGAGCGTACCTTCGCTGCAAAGGACAGCACCTTCTTATCAGTGATATCAGCGTGATCTTTGAGAATAAGGTGATCGACGACATCGAATCCCATTGCCACCATTGACCGTCGAAAATACTCCGGGTGGGCAATGCCAGACATAAGTGCCACTGCCTGCCCTCTGGCAAGAGGAAATGTACTTCCATCAGGACAAAAAAACCGCTGTATCACAGGCTCTGTCACGATGAGGGGACGGGAAAAAGGCCGAAGTGAAGAGCAAAGAGCGGGCAGCGAGGCGTCGGCATTGGTAATGACAATATAATCGACATCACGAAGACGAGAAAAAGGCTCTCTACAAAGCCCTCGCGGCAACAGCCATCCATACCCATCAGGACACTGGCAATCCACAGTGGCAATCTGCAGCCGCTGTGGGATGTCATAGCGAGCAAGCCCATCGTCGAGCACAATAAGGTCGCATCTGCCATCAAGGGAATGTACCGCCTCCCACTTGTCATCAGAAACAGCGATGGTTATTGACGGATGCCTCCTGCCGATCAGCGTAGCTTCATCACCCCCTCGCCGAGGACTGCAGATACTGCCCGGTGTCACATACAGCCCATGTACAGCCCTCCGATACCCACGAGTGGCAAGACCTATCTTCCCAGTCAGATGATTCAGGAGAAGAGAGATGAAAGGCGTCTTCCCCGTTCCTCCGACAGTGATATTGCCAACACTGATCACAGGCGTCGTCACCGTACGCCGCCCCGCCCTTCGTACATACACCACCCGGCGAAGGGCAGCAGCAGCGCGAAAGAAATAGCTCAACAGCGCCAAGGGAAACAAACACAGGGAGACCAACCAGGAAGAGGCAGCGGCCCGTATGAGACGTACATAAAGGTTTTCGATACTCTTAGACATGCAAGGCCTCCGTGTCAGCAGAAGGGATTGGCTGTTTATGAGGGTCAAAGCTTGGGTTTTCAAGGACGCGTGTGAGTTCTGCCTCTACTTCAGGAGTCAGAATATGCTCCATCTCCTCTGCCCTCGGATGCACCCGCTCTTTAGGCATCCCGCAACACTCTACCAAGTACAACTCCCATAGCCTGTGAAGGCGCACTAGTTTTTTCCCTGTGTACATGCCCCTCGGCGTCATCTCCAACAGCCCATGAGGAAGGATTCGGACAAAGCCCGAGCTTACAAGCCGTCTGAGGAGAGTCTTCATAGAGCGCCTTGGCAATGGAAATATCTCATGCAGCTCACCTACGGCAATAGTCCATCTATCCGTACGAAAGCATTCCTTCCACATCAGCTTGATGATATTTTCAATTTGACAGCGGCGTACGAAGACACGGCGTCGCCACATTCTGACGATCAGGCCTTCTGACGGAGAAAAGAGGAGGACAGCACAGAAGCAGCCGGTGAGAGATAAGGCAATGAGAGGGCCTGTCGGCAGCCATAAGGCATGCCCCGTAGCGTTTTGAACAAAAATCGCACACTGATGAGAGAGAAGAACTCCCACAAAACCGCAGAGACATCCAATAGCTGCAGCAATTTTTAAAAGTTTCTCGAAATTTGATGTCAAAAGCCGTGCCGACACAGCGGGGAAGATCAAGATAGACGAGAGAAGCACTACCCCCATCAAGCGAATGCTAACAATAACAGTGAGGACAAGAAGTGCGAGGAACATCCACTCCAAGCCTCGATTTGTCAAGTGCGAAAGAGTGGCGAAGTCGGTGTCAAAAAGCGTTGCTTTCAATGACCTTTGGCAGAGCACCACCAGTCCAAGGCCTACTGTAGAGAGCACAAATGATAAGAGGACATAGCGATCTCTCATCGTAGCCGCCTGCCCCATAAGAAGAGATTGCAAGCTACGCCAGAGGGCAGGATAGACAGACTGTAGAGCAGAGATCAGCAGAAGGCCTGTTGCAAAAGAAAATGAGAGCAGACAGGAGAGTGCTGCATCACTCGACGCATACCTATGCTTCACAAGCCAATGGGCAGCCTTTGCAGCCAGCAACGCACTTCCTGCAGCCCCCACAAACGTGATCAACGTGGTAACAGTAGGAGATGCTATGTGAAAAACAGCTCCTGCAAGGATTGCCCCGATGACCATTCCTGGATAGCAGGCATGCGATAGCGTCTCTCCTACCAATGACTGCCGTCGGAAGACAACCAACACTCCGATCACACCCCCTAAAGCGCCCATTAGGGCACAGGCAAACAGAGGCCCTCTGAGGACAGGATCAAGAAAAAGGCTTTCAAGCGCCTCCATGGACGGCCCTTCCTTCCGCAAAGGTTGATAATATCTTCACGACATCCTCTACAAGAGCTAGGTTTTTCCCATAGGTCATATACAAGTTCTCGGAGGTAAACACCTTCTGCATAGGGCCATTGGCTATGAGGCGTGTATTCATGAGAATCGCCCAGTCAAAATATTTCCCCGCTGTTACCAAGTCATGATGCACAACAAAAATTGTTTTTCCTTCATCACGAAGGGCCCGTAGCACATCCATAAGGATGTGTTCACTCACCTGATCAATTCCTCCAAAAGGCTCATCGAGGAAATATAAATCCGCATCTTGCGCAATAGCGCGTGATACGAATGCACGTTGCCGCTGTCCTCCAGAAAGTTCCCCGATCTGCACGCCTGCCATAGATGTCAACCCAAGCTTGTCCAGAGCTTCTTCAATACGCTGATGATCTTCTCGCTGAAGAGAGCGGAAGAGCCCTCGTTTTGGATAGCAGCCCATCTCTACTAAATCGCGAACTGTCATGGGAAAATCCCAGTCTACTACCTCACGCTGCGGCACATAGGCAATCTTCCGCCGTATGGTCTTTAGCTTATGCCCTAGCAGCCTGACAACACCAGTCGTCCCTTCGAGTAATTCCAAAACCGCCTTTATAAACGTGGTCTTTCCGGCTCCATTCGGCCCCATGATTCCTACAAGATGACCCGAGGGAACGGCGAGATGAAGATCCCACACAATAGGAGAGGCTCCGTAGTGTACCATCAACCCTCGCACATCAAGTGCTGCCGGCTTATCACTTTTCATTTTTTTGCCTGTATGAGCACAGAACAAAGAGTCTGCGCATTCTGTTTCATCGTCTCTTCATACGTCATGTGGATACCCATGGTATCAGAATAAAGAGAATCTTCAGAGAGCACTACAGCACGACCTTTTTCCGAACACACTTCGATAACTTTTCGTAATGAATCTTGATTCGTTCCCAACTCAGAAAACACCACCTCCACTTGATGTTGAAGAATATACGAGACGACTTCGTTGAGATCTTGGGTGCTGATCTGGCTTTCGGGAGAAAACCCTTCTGGCGCCATACACCTTTTTTTCCATCCCCCTGATCCCCTCTCTTTTGGGCCAGCAAGGTATGCCCTACAGAAATACTGCAAAGCATCGTGAGATGTGACGAGATACCGATTTTTAAGAGGAATTTCGTGAAGCATCCTCTTAATCCGCACATGAACTCTCATGAGTTTTTTGATTGTTTCCGTCGCCTGCTTTTGGAAGTATTCTGAGAGCTCTGGCCGGATGTTAGACAGACGCTCAGAGATAATCTGCGCCCCCTGAGCCCACAGCGAGATATCCATCCAGATATGAGGGTCTACGGTCGGCCCTATGAAAATCGCATCGTGCGTCAGGCGAACAATAGAATCTCCCACAGCACATGCATTGTAGGATGACAGATATCGAGCAAGGCTTGTCCCCTGTTCTAATCCAAGGCCAGAGGAGAAAACAATATCTGCTCGACGGAATTTCTCATCATCTCCCTTGACAAGCTGATATGAATGGGGATCATTTTGGCCGCTCACCAGTTCCAACACGTCAACACTCCCCCCGCCGACCTCGCGTACAAGGGTTCCTACAAAGGCTGTTGTGCAGAGTGCTTTTATCTTTCCATCATCTTTCATCCATGCTCTAACCTTCTGATGCTGCAGTTCCATCTCTTGGCAGCCGAAGGATCCTAATACACAACACGTCAGAAGCAGCCACCAACGCCTTTTCTTCATAAACACAAACAAACCTTCTACTGGCCAGAATTTACAAGTTAAAAAAAGCTCAAAAGATTGAGTCCAGCAGAGTCTATCATTTTTTGGACTCTTTGGAATCAAACTATTGCATTCATTTAGCCTGAGTTTACATGTTATGGATGAGCCTATGGCGCAAGACTTTGGCATTCAATAAATAGACCAATAACCTCAATTCCATCCTACTTCCGGAAAATTTTTATAGAGAGAAATCCTACCATCGGAAAACTATTCCATTGACTATTCATTTTGTATTTGTTATCTAGGACACCGTATCGGTTACTTTTTTCGGATTACAGCCATAAGTTTAGAGGTTTGTAGAGATGTATACAGAACAAGAGAAAAAACAGGGATCAACTATGTCAACAATGAGTGCTGAGCTCGATCAGCTCATTACCGGTGCTATTAAAAAGATTGGCGGTAAAAAGGAAAACGACCTTTGTCGTTATTTACCAATGGTTACTGGCGGATATATGCATCATTTTACCCTTCGTAAAATGAAACATCAAGGACCAGAACGTCTTGCTGATATGATTCGCCGCTTTATTATCGATGCTGACAAACCTCTTACTGTAAAACCAAAACAACGCGCTGCTCGCGGCTCCAGGAAAAAGAAAGGACAAGTAGTCCTCAGCGAAACAGACATCGAATGTCTTCTCACCTTAGCCCGCGGTGCTGGCAATAAAGATATGGTCCGCAAACTACTTCCACGCAAAGAACTGAAAGTCATCAAACGCGAATTGATCGCTTCTATTCGTAATGGACTCGTTGACAATAACCTCTGGAATACCTACGTAGAAGCAGTGACCTAATAGTCCTCGTTTTTCCCCTTGATCGTCAAGGAGTTGCCACCAGTTGCTGGCAACTCCTTGATATATATCCTCACCCACGAACATAAAAAGAAGTTATGCCTGCTATCATTCGTACAGGATTCGGTCGAAGTCTTAGACGGTTTCTTCCAGAAACGCATACAAAGCCCTGTATCTTGGGCGGCATCCTGATCAAAAATGCGCCTGGCTTTCAAGCAGACTCTGACGGCGATGTCATCTGTGAGTCATTATGCCAAGCGATTGCATCCTTAACAGACAGCTCACTTGACGAAATGATTGATCATCTCAAGAAAAGAGAAGGTATTACAGACAGCCAAGTCTTTCTCGAGCGCGCAAAGACTCTAATCAAAAACCAGACTATTTCTCATATCGCCTTGAATTTAGAAGGCAACACTCCAAAGCTTTCGAAGGATGAGCTTGCCACTATCCGTCAGAACATTGCCCATCTCCTCAACCTCGCTTTGCACCAGATTGGTTTGTGCACCCTCTCTGGCGACGGCCTGACAGACTGCAGCTGCGGTGCAGGGATGCATTGCGTTGCATGCATCACCACAACAGAAACACCTCTTTCTCAATAGACATCGCGTATATATCGCCCCTGATGCCGCAACTGCCTGAGGAAGCGCAGAGCCGCCTCTGGCGATAGACTGCCCTCACTCACCCCAATATTGGCAAGGCAGGCATCAACATCTTTTGCCATCTTCTTAGCATTTCCGCAGACGAGGATGGCAGCTCCATCATCAAGCCACTGCCATAGCTCTGAGCGTCGCTCCCACATCCGATGTTGAACATAGATTTTATGCTCTTGATCTTGAGAAAAGGCAAGGTCAAGCCTCAAGCGACCGGCAGCCACCTGGGCATTCCAAAACTCTTCGTAGAAAAAGTCCGTCGTCCTCTGTTGCTCGCCGAAAAACAGCCAGCAGGGAGGAGGGGTGATAGCCCCCATCTCCACTTCTTGCATATAGGCGCGGAAGGGAGCAACGCCAGTGCCGGACCCTATCATGACAAGGGGTGTGTCGGAGGTGGTAGGAAAGGCAAAGTGCGAGGAGGGCTGATGAAAGAGGCGCAGCGATGCGGCATGTGGGGGAGCTGAGATCAGATAGTTGGAACAGAGGCCAAGGCGAAGGCGGCCATCGCACTCATACTGAACACGACCTACAGTAAGGTCTATGCAATTGACGCTACGTGTCGGCCCTGAAGAGATAGAATACAGACGGGGGATGATAGGCAGGAATCCAGAAGAGACATCCTCAAACGCAACGCCGCCAGGTGCAAAAGTGCGGAGGAAGTCGAGGACATCATAGCCCTCAAAGCTCCGGTCGGCCGCAACAGCGGCGCAGATCTCTTGACGGTTTTCATGTGACATCGCTGTTTGGCCAATCAGCTCAACGAATCGAGAGGAGACCCTATTGAGGTCAACGACTTCCTCGAGGTAGGTGCGAAGCAGCGCTGTCTGTTGTGTCCTCGGATCGATGATAGTGGTGGTGGGAAGGAGGTGAAAATAGCGGATCAGCTCCCTGACAATCTCTTCTGGGTTCTTCGGCCATACGCCGATGCTATCCCCAGGGCGAAATGGCAGATGCCCGCCGGTGATGTCGATGACAATGTGCCACGTCTGCCTGGACGACGAAGGCTTGTTCAGGCAGTACCGTTCAACAATTGTTCCCCGGATACATCCTTGCGAGCTGCTCATCATAACTTCGACACGTCGACCTCGCCTCGCTCCCAAGCGCTTTTCAGAGCCTCTGTCTTCTTCGATGATAGCCCACCTAAAAATTCAATCGACAACAGAAGACGTGCTCGCACTCGGTCCTTGCCAAGCAGATCTATGGACTCAAAGAGAGGAAGCCCTTGGCGGCGACCCATGAGAGAGGCATAGAGGAGGGGGATGACAACTTTCTTATAGTTCACAGTAAAGCGGGTCGCAATGTCGCGCGATGCTTGACTAAAGCCAGTGCTCCGCCAGTTTTCCTGGGTGTCCATAGACCAGATCATCGCCTGGAACATGCAGGCAACGCCAGTGGGCTCTAGGCCGTCAATTTCAAACAGCTCTGGGGTATATTTCAAGTGGTTGACAAAGAGAAAGTCGGAGAGCTCCATAAACTCGCCGAACGTCTTCATCCGAGAGTGGCACAGCGGCATGAGGCGTTGCATGAAGTCCTCGTTGAAACTCCATTCTTTGATGCGCCCCCACAGTTGATCTTGCGGAATATTTTCGATGAGATAGTGCTGATTCATCCAATCCAGCTTTTGCATGGCAAAGACAGCTGGCGAGATGCCGATTCGCGAAGGGTCAAACTCACGGATAATCTCTTCTAGAGGATATACCTCACGGCCATCGGCCATGCTATATCCCATCAGCGTTAAGAAATTCATAAACGCTTCTGACAAATATCCGCAGTCTCGAAAGTAAAAGATCGACGTTGGGTTTCGTCGTTTCGATAGCTTCCGCCCATCTTTTCCTAAGAGCAATGGTATATGCATGAAGACAGGCGGTTCCCATCCAAAAGCTTCATACAAGTATAGGTGTTTCGGCGTCGAGCTCATCCACTCATCGCCTCGGAGGATATGGGTGATTTCCATCAGGTGATCGTCGACAACACAAGCCAGATGGTAGGTAGGGAAGCCGTCGGATTTGAGGAGGATCTGATCATCAACGTCGGCCCACGGGAAGGTAATACGACCTTTGATGCCATCTTCGATGACGCACTCTCCAGACGTCGGCACTTTCAACCGCACGACATAGGGAAGCCCTGCCGCCTCACGCTCTTTGACCTCTTCTTCGGACAGGAAGCGATCTCGACGGTCATAGCCTTGTTTGCCAAGCTTGCGCAGGTCGGCCAGCTCTTCGGGTGTTGTAAAACACTTATAAGCCTTTCCTGCCTCAAGCAGGAGATTACAATGCTTCCGATAGATCTCTGTACGCTCCGACTGACGATATGGAGCAAAAGGGCCACCTTTATCCGGTCCTTCATCCCACTCGATGCCGCACCATTTCAAGGCTTTGTAAATATTTTCTTCGTATTCTGGGCGGCTTCGCTTCTGGTCAGTGTCTTCGATGCGAATGATAAATTTCCCACCGAAATGGCGAGCAAAGATCAGGTTGAAGAGGGCCATATAGGCTGTGCCAACATGTGGGTCTCCGGTAGGAGATGGAGCAATACGAACACGGACTGTCATAGTGTTTAATCAAATGTTAGTGTATCCCTACGAGTCCCCTTCTTCAAAAAAACCCAGGAATGGGAGAAGGAACACCCGACTCAAGACACAGTGTTATGCAAAGAAGGTCGGGAGCTTAAAACCGCTCATCATACACATTTTCCCCGCAAATGCCTTAGATTGCAAGAAACCTCGACTTCACGCCGCCTTCCGCTGATCGACCCCTTCCGCCTCTTTGCGTGAAATAGAGACGAAGTCCTTGAGGATACTCCATGTCTCTTCAAGCTGGAGGTCCACAGACTTCTGGGAGTCATCGCCTGATGAACTGTCATTGTTCGCCTTCACCTCATCAATAAAGTGCTGGTAGGCAGCATTCTGTGCCAAGCGCTGTTCTGATCGTTTTTTCAGTTCAGGCATCGCACGTGTCCATTGATCTGTCTTCTGCTGTTGGGCAAAGGAATAGAGTTTTCGCAACAGCGGCAGTTGGAAGAATGGCACATCCTCGAAGGTGTCTTCGAAATGGGCCGGTATCGCATCCGGTGGCAGGGGGAATTTCGAATACAGCTCGCCAATCTCTGCAAAGCAAAGCAGTCCTGGGACCACGATATCCGAGTGAACGCCAGTGAGCTGAGGCGTTTTCCCTGAAACGGTGTAGTACCTTCCCCGAGTAACTTTATATTCTCCTCGAGGATTTGGCGGTGTCACGCCATCGACACAAAGGGTAAACAGCTGGAACGACCCTTTCCCAAAGGACCTGTCATCTCCGACGATAATGGCACGCCCCCAGTCCTGAAGAGCTTGAGCGACAATCTCCGATGCCGAAGCACTCGCCCTGTTGATTAAGACGATCAAGGGGCCATCCCATGCCTTTTTACTCGCTATGTTCCGCATGTGAGAAAAGTTACCCATCTCATCCTTCACAGTAACGACAATCCCTTTTTCAATGAATAATCCTGTCACAGCAACAGCTTGCGAGAGCAATCCACCTGGGTTACAACGAAGATCAAGAATCACCCCTTGAACAACATGCTCCCTTTGAAGCTGTTCGAGAGATGCGAGTAAATCCGCATAGGATGATGTCTCATCATCTTGATAAAACGAGTGAAGCCGCAGGTATGCGATAACACCATCACCGAAGGGCATGATCTGCGTTCCATACCGAAGATCTTTGACCACTACCTCCCCTCGTTTCAGCCTGACCGCAACAGGGTGCTGTGTCTCTTTTCCGTTCTCCTCACAGCGCCTGACAACTTTAAGTGTAACTACCGAGCCAGGCTCTCCTCGTATCATCTCTACTACATCCATCATGTCTAATCCGATAACAGGCTCGTCATTAACCGCAATGACCTTATCACCGAGCTCAAGCCCTTTTTGCCTGTCTGCCGGACCACCTTCTACCAGTTTTATGACAGAAAACCCGTCGATATCATCCCGAAGAAGGATGCCAATGCCAAAGAGCCGTTGCTGCATGGAGATCAAAAGCTGTTTTGCCTCTGATGGTGTGAAAAAGGCACTTTGCGAATCCAAAGCTTCGGCAAATGCCTTCATGAGAAATGTCGCTACAGTCTGTTTGAACAAAAGCTGGTCTTTGGGTGTTCTCTGCTGTTCAAAGGCAAGCTGCCGTTTGAGAATTCTCTGAATCGCTGTCTGACAGAGTTTCGCGTCAAGATGTTCTGCAGCATCTTCCTGCACTGCGCGCATGGTACGCAGCCGTTGATACAAATCTTCTTCATCTTCTGCCCAGTCGAGCTCGTTAAAACGGATAGAAGCGCCTTTGGGAAGCGTGTCCTTTGCAAGACGGCTCTGAAGTGCCTTACGACGGGCAATGGCTTGCGCCATACGATGGAGCATATCCTCGAACATCTCAAAGTGCCCCTCATTGAAGGAGGAGATCACCTTCTCTATTATCTTCTGCGGGGGGTCTATCCATACAGCGACCTCTTTTTTCAGAAGATAGGTCTTCAAGGGATCAAGTTCATCGCAAAATGTGGCGAGTAATCTTCCCGCCAACTCAGGGGTCATCTGTTGAAATGTTGGGTGATAGGACATCATCTCTTTAGCCCGTTCGACAACCTCAGGAGGTGTTAGCTCCGCAGGACCCATCGCTGATGGAAAAAGTCCTGCTGCCGATGCAAACAGGAATAACGAGAGACACCATCTGAACATTATCACACGCTCCTATACTCGTATCAAATTTGGAGAATACTCATGACTTTGCTTTCATGGAAGGCTCAATTACAGAAAACGAGCTCGAGTACACGTAATTTGCCTAGTCCGAATTTACAAGGGATGATCCCGTTCTCATCGAGTCAAGGTTGCTATCGATGCTCAAAAAATGCTTGGGTGAGCGAAACCGTCGAGATGTTAACGATCGTGACGACGCTCATAGCGGGCTATTGGCAAGGAACGATCGTCAACAGATCGATGATTGCAGCCAGCCAAATCGTAGCATTTATTACCGCTCGACTCCTAAAGTCCAGTTTCTAGAAAGCAATCGAAAATGGTATAATCTATTGCCCCAACAAACAATAAAATCAATACAGGTGAAACAAAAATGGAATCTTTACATGCCTATGGCGAAATAGTACAAAAACAATATCAAACAATTTTAGCAACATACAGCGAGATCAAGGACTCACCTCTCTTCGCCGCGCCTCTCAGCAGAGAGAGCTCTTCGCAACTCGAAACGACAGTCGATAAAATTGATGCAACGTACAAGCTCCTCATGACAGTCGTCGAGGCATTAAAACAAGATGACATAACAAGCTCAAACGATCTATTGGCAATACAAATGATGGCGAACCTTTTTTCCCGTGAAGTAGAAATTTTCATCTCTATTGTAGACACCACTTTCCAAAACAAATCAACGACCGTACAACAGTAACTCACGAAGATGAAGAAGAGTCGACACACTGCCAAAGAATGGTTTTTTCCATCAATTTACCTCAGCTTTGGCAGCTTCTTCTAACGCCTCAATCCCAGGGAGCGTGCCTTGTTCGATAAACTCCAGCGAGGCACCACCGCCTGTAGAAACGTGGGAGACAGCTCCTTGCAAGCCTGATTGCTCTAAGGCCGCAATGGAATCGCCGCCGCCGACAACTGTAAATGCTTTTTTACAATTGGCAACAATCTGAGCAAGAGCCTTCGTCCCTTTTGCAAAGGTCGGAAATTCAAAGACGCCAACAGGCCCATTCCAAAAGATGGTATGAGAAGCCTCTAACACCGGCTTCCAGAGCTCAATGGTCTTAGGCCCTATATCCATCCCCTGAAAGCCGTCTGGAATCCCCTCTTGGATATCGATAACTTTAGATGGAGCGTCATCTTTAAATTCAGAAGCTACAACAAGATCGAGAGGAAAATAGGTCTTTTTCCCAAGATCTTTCGCTTCTTGCATCACTCCTATGGCCTCGTCGATCATGGTCTCTTCGACAGGAGACGTCCCCACACTCAGCCCTACAGCCTTCATAAAGGTAAATGTCATGGCGCCGCCGATCAGCAGAAAATCTGCTTTATGGACAAGCGACTTCAAAACACCAATCTTCGTTGAAATTTTCGCTCCGCCAATGATAGCCACAAAAGGCCTCTTGGGGTTAAGAAGCGAGGCGCCAAGCGCCTCCACTTCCTTGATCATCAACAATCCTGCAGCAGCTTTCTTGGGAAAATATTTAGCAATCAAGGCAGTTGAAGCATGAGCCCTGTGGGCAGTTCCAAAGGCATCATTGACATAGACATCACCGAGCATCGCCAGCTTCTTAACGAATTCAGGATATTTGTCAGGATGTTCTTCAGCTTCGTAAAAACGGAGGTTTTCTAAGAGAATGACATCGCCCTCTTTCATCTCAGATACAGCCTTTTGCACAACATCTCCGATACAGTCATTCACAAAGCGCACTGGCTTTCCTAAGAGCTCTGATAGACGATCAGCGCATGGCTTCAGAGTGCACGACGGCGTCACTCCTTTCGGCCGGCCAAGATGGCTCATGAGGATGACTTTTCCTCCCGCCTTTATGATCTCTTGAATGGAAGGGAGGGCAGCTCGAATGCGGCTGTCATCACTAATAGCACCCTGTTTTGTCATCGGCACGTTGAAATCAACGCGCATGAGCACTCGCTTCCCTTTCATAGAAAGATCTTTAAGCTGCATGACCATATACACACTCCTAAATGCAAAGAAGAAAGAATCAAATGAACTACTTGATCCAATATCTCTCTTATTGAAGAATTTACTTCAACAGGACTTTTTTGATTCTGTGAATTTGGAGTTACAGAGGTTTTTGCAAAAACGTCTACAAAGTACCGAATGGATTCGACGCTTCGCAAAACGTCCCGCCTTTTTTACGGCGAGCAATTTCTGAACGCAAAGAGAAAAGAAGGTCTCTATCAAAGTCTTGCCGTGCAGCCCAGCAGAGATACTCGATGGGAATATCTCGGAAAGACCTGCCCTTGTGTTTTCCCAATGGCATGTTTTTCATCATGATTGGCTTTGCCAATACAGCATCAACTTGCTCTGTTGTTGTAAACCGGTGTGTCAGATGCCGAAAGACCTGGATATTGACAAGAACGTCGCTTTTTGCTCGATGGGCGCCTTCTGCTTGAATATTAAAATGGCGTCTGAGCACATCAAGAGAATTTGAAGGACTCTCCCCATACAGCCGTGCCAACCGAAGGGTGTCAATCGAAGGATTGTCTTTGAGGGTGCACGGAATGCGAGCTCGCTCCGCCTCTTGGCATATGATATCGATGTCAAATTGAATTCCATGCCCTATGATCGTTCTGTTTCCCACAAAAGAGAGAAACTGGAAAAGGACATCAGCGATCTTTGGCTTGCCTTGTACCATGTCATTGGAAATATTATGGATGGCCTGCGACTGTAGAGGAATATCCCGTTCTGGGTCAATAAGGGATTCAAATTCATCGGTGACGGCATCCTCTGTAAAGACGATCCCCGCCAGTTCAATCACCCGATCATTTTTCGTATCAAGCCCTGTTGTCTCTACATCAAAACAGACAAATTGGGAATTTTTAAGCAGCGGCATTGTTCTACGTCCTCTCACTGTTGAGTGATATCTTTACTGGCTGATTGTCACCAATCGTCCACTCTCTATAACCGAAGCTTTGACCCATAGGGTGTTCTTGGGTAGCAATTCGTGAATACGATCCGGCCATTCTACGATGGCCAGGGAATCGGAAAGGTATTCTTCGAGGCCAAGGCTCACAAATTCATCCACCCCATGAAGCCGCCACACATCAAAATGAGCGATGCGCAGGGTGCCGTGCGTATAGAACTGCACATATTGAAAGGTAGGACTTGTCACTTCAGAAGGATGAACTCCTGTCAGCGCCGAGATAATCCCTTTTGCCATCGTTGTCTTACCAGCCCCAAGATCGCCGCACAACGCAATGACTCTTGGGAAAGAGAGGGCTCCTGCCAGTGAAGTGCCAAAAGCCATCATCTCGTCAGATGTGTGGAGGATAAAGCGTTGACAATCCTCATGAGAGGACTGGCACTTGAAGGCAAACTGGGGGTTAGAAGGCTGCTGCGTCATCCGTCACGTACTTTACGTTTCCTGTTCTACCTCGCCAAGCCAGAGCTCAACGTAAGGGAGAAACTCTTCGTACTCAGACAGAGCTTCGACGAAGGCAGCTATCTTGTCCTCTTGGAGATATTCTTCGATAAGAGTCATAAAGCTGCCTTCAATATGAAAGCGACTTTGCCCTTGCACTTCTACCAAAGAGACACGCTTGAGATAGTTATCGCGGAAGTCATCGATGACAGATTCTTTCGAGTGGAACAGTTTTCCGTTGATGACAGAGGAATAGACAACTTTGACCACCGGCGCTTTGCTTACGCATTTTTTAGCATACGCGCTTATCACCTCTGGATCTTCTGAAATGAAAAATCGCTTTGCCTTCACTCCGCCGGAGCGCTCTGTATTTTCAGGGCACTTGGCAACCCAGTCGTAGATGGCATCTTGGGGATTTGGATGGGTATTATTGCCAAAGACCTTCCCGGTAAATGGACAGATATAAATCTTCGTTGTCTCATCATTGACAGCTGATTTGAAATAGCCGACTTTGATCTCTGTCTCGCGCCAGAGCTTCCCCTGTTCTTCTAACAGGCGTACAGCATCTTCGACGCTCTTGAAGACCATCTTGTCCTTCACAAAAAGCACCGGCGAGAGAGCTAAGAGGTGCTCGACATAGTGAAGATAGGTAGCGATGAGTTCTGGACGCTTAGTACTCGTCACAAACTCTCGCAACGACTCTTGCACATACTCTGGAACGCTGAGTTTTGTCATGGCCACCTTCTATATTCGTACTGAATCCGACGTTACCCCATTCTCTCCCAGAGATACAGTCAAAGCTACCAGACGCAAGGCTCTATAGTCGCTAAAGGTCACACATAGTCTTTTAGAAGGTAGCGTTTTTAGGATGAGAGAAAAAGAGAACTCGTTGACAGGATAAAGGGTAGCGTACACAGGAGATATCCTTCAATTACTTTTTGCAAGAGAGCTTTTTACTGGACTTTAGCATTTTGATCCACAATGGCAAACATGATATAATTTCCACCTTGAAGCAAGGGAGCGTTATGTCACAGTCATCGATCATCGGGCAACTTACAGACCTGCTGCAACAGGCAACAGCGACGGCATACCCGAGCCTACAGCACATCGACCTTGATGTCGCAAAATCCAAGGACACCGCCTTTGGCGATTATCAATGCAACAGTGCCATGAAGCTGGCCAAGCAGCTCTGCCTCCCCCCCCGCACCATTGCCGACGCTATCATCAACGCCATGCCTTCCCATGCCTCCACAATCTGCGGGGAGATCGCCATTGCAGGCCCTGGATTTATCAACCTCAAGCTCAACCCCTCTTTTTTAGCCGATCAATTACGCCATGCTCTCAAAACACACAGCATCATCCCTCGCGCCGCCCGGATTCAGCGAGTTGTCATTGACTTCTCGTCCCCAAATATTGCCAAAGAGATGCATGTGGGCCACCTGCGATCCACAATCATCGGCGACTGTCTTTCAAGGGTCTTTGAAGCCTTAGGGCATGATGTCCTCCGCTTAAACCACGTCGGAGACTGGGGAACAGCTTTTGGCATGCTCATCGCCCATATCAAATCTCTTCCTGACTTCTCGATAGAAAAAGTATCCTCCTTTACACTGTCAGACCTCATGCAGCTATACCGTCAGAGCAAGGTTCACTTTGATGCTGACACTGTCTTTCGAAAGCAAGCTCAACAGGAGGTTGTTCTCCTTCAAGGAGGAGAGCAGGAGGCGCTTTTAATCTGGAAGATTATCTGCGAGATCTCTGAGAAGGCGTATCAAGAGATCTACGCTCTTCTTGATGTGACCATTCAAGAACGGGGAGAATCGTTCTATAACCCAATGCTTCCATCGATTGTCAAGGAGATGAATGATAAGGGGCTGGTCACCATCTCTGATGGTGCCAAATGCATCTTTCTCGAAGGATTTTCAAATCGAGAAGGAAATCCTCTTCCTCTGATGCTGCAAAAGTCAGATGGCGGCTTTAATTACGATACTACCGATATGGCAGCCATCGCACAGCGCATTCGTGAAGAGCATGCCGAACGCATTATCTATGTCACTGACAGCGGACAGGCAACCCATTTTCAGATGATTTTTAAAGCTGCAGAGCGCGCTGGCATCATGAATCCCCAAGAGATTCGCGTCGACCACGTGCCGTTTGGCTTGGTTTTAGGGCCTGATGGAAAGAAATTCCGCACACGATCTGGAGAGACAGAACGGCTCATCGATCTTCTGCAAGCTGCGATTGCACATGCCAATACACTCCTTCGTTCGAAGAATCCTGACTGGACAGAAGAGGACTATTCCTCGATTGCCAAGATCCTCGGCATCGGGGCCGTCAAATATGCCGACCTCTCTTCCCACAGGATGAGCGACTATGCCTTTAGCTATGATCGCATGCTCCGCTTCGAAGGCAATACGGCAGCCTTCATCATGTATTCCTATGTCCGCACAGCGAGCATACAGAGGAAGATTGGCATGAAGTCGTTAGATGCCATCTCTTCGATTGATCTACAGCACCCCTCAGAGATCGCTCTTGCGAAAACCCTCTGCCAGTTTCCAGATACCCTCGATGAAGTAACAGAAACCCTTCTCCCAAACCGTCTCACCGATTACCTCTACGCCCTTGCAGAAGGCTTCAACGCATTTTTTAGAGACTGCCATGTAGAAGGGGATGTTCGACAAAACCAACGCCTTGCCCTCGTCACCATTACAGGA
>CAINFV010000080.1 GCA_903848235.1 Chlamydiia bacterium
ACGGAAGAGGTAGGATTCGAACCTACGGTCGGGGGTCACCCGACATCTGTTTTCGAGACAGACGCATTCGGCCACTCTGCCACTCTTCCACAGGTCACAACGAATATTGTATGTGAGGCATTACCAGTATCACGTACAACTTTCCATGCGCTCTTTATAGGGGGCAACGGAAGAGGTAGGATTCGAACCTACGGTCGGGTAACCCGACATCTGTTTTCAAGACAGACGCATTCGGCCACTCTGCCACTCTTCCATATCAAGACCCACGATATTCTATGGATCAGAGCCAGCTCCGTCAATGGGTTTCATGTGTGAACGCCAGTTTCCAGCAAATCGGACTGTGGTGAGAAATGATGGAATTCATCTTTTTCCGCGAAAGAAAAAAGGTTGCTCGGCTCATATATTGCTCGGAGCAGATTAGTTGACATAATGGTCGTTTCAAGCTATAAAAATTTTCTTTGCATTGGGTTTGTCGAACAAGCCACAAAAGTAAGTCCGTTGGGCCGTGAGTTCTCGTAACCATGTTTTACGAAAAGGCGATTAAGATGTACCGCATGTTAAAGTATGTGTGTTGTTGTTTGTGTATGGCCTCTCTACAGGCCTCGTGGTCCACTCCTGATCCGATCTCAGGCCCAAACGTTAATGACCCTCAAATTGCCGTGGATGCGGCCGGCAATGCCACCGCCGTGTGGACAAGCATTAGTGGACCCAACAGTATCATACAATCCGCAACAAAACCCTTCGGTGGGAGTTGGTCGGGCACAGATATTCTCACAGACACAGGACAGGACGCCAGCCTCCCTCAAATTGCTGTGGATGCCGCTGGCAATGCCACTGCCGTGTGGTTAAGATTCTATGGAACTAATAATGTCGTTTACGCTAAAACAAAAAAATTCGGTGAGAGCTGGTCGGTGGACCCAGTCGGTCTCTCAGACCCAGAACATGCCGCCAATTCTCCTCAAATAGCTGTGGGTGCAGCAGGCGTTGCCATCGCCGTGTGGCAGACATCCAACGGAGCTAATTCTATCATTCAAGCCGCAACAAAACCCTTCGAAGAAATTTGGCAGGCCCCAGTTACTATATCCGCCCTAGGATATGATGCCGATTCGCCTGAGATTGCCGTGGATGCGGACGGCAATGCCACCGCCGTGTGGACAAGCACTAGTGGACCCGTCAGTAACATACAATCCTCAACAAAACCCTTCGGTGAGAGTTGGTTGGGTCCAGTTATTCTCTCGGGCAGTGGACTGAGTGCCGCAACGCCTCAAATTGCCGTGGATGCTGCTCGCAATGTTACCGTTGTGTGGCAGAAATTCGATGGAAACTATGTCATTCAAGCCTCAACAAAACTGTTCGGAGAAAGCTGGCAGAGTCTAGAAAATATCTCGGACTCAGCACCACTATTAGCTCAGGGTCCCCAAATTGCCGTGGATGCAGCCGGCAATGCCACCGCTGTGTGGATTCAATCCGACGGAACTCATGGTATCGTTCAAGCCTCAACAAAGCTTTTCGGGGAGAGCTGGCCGATTGACCCAGATAATAATCTCTCGGCCCCAGAACTGGACGCCGATGCGCCACAAATTGCCGTGGATGCAGCCGGCAATGCCACCGTCGTGTGGAAGGTTCATAACGGAATCTATGACATCGTTCAAGCCACAACAAAACCCTACATGGGGAGCTGGCCGGTGGACCCAGTTGATCTCTCAGACTTAGTAGGGAGCTCCTTTGTGCCTCAAATTGCCGTGGATGCAGCCGGCAATGCCACCGCCGTGTGGAGGCTATTTGGTTCAGCGGGTGCCATTCAGTCCTCGACTCAATATGTCGCACCAACAGTAACCAGTGTCGTGCCTAACAGCGGGCTACCTGCAGGAGGAACGTCAGTAACAATTACTGGGACTACCTTCGTGGGCGTCATTGCTGTCAATTTTGGCTCGGTCATCGCACCAAACTTTACGGTTGTCTCGCCGACTGAAATTATCGCCATTGCCCCTGCTGGTTCTCCTGGTACCGTTGATATTCAGGTCGAAGCGGCTGGAGGCTTCTCTCCAATCACAGACGCTGATCGGTACCAATACACCTCTCAACCTTCCGTTCCTCGTCCTCCCCGCCATTTCAGGGGGACAAACAAGAAGCGACACCATAGCCACAAGCATAAATATGTCTTGAGAAGCAATTGGGAAGTCAGTCCATCAACAGACACGTCGGCCTATCGCCTTTACAAGCGCAATAAAATTGTCGCTACCATTCCATCGAATTCAAAACGATTCTTCAAAACGCATTTGATTTGGAAACACTCATGGAAAAAGTTTTCTATTACGGCTGTTACCGAAAATAACGTCGAAAGCGTCCATAAGAAACTGAAGATAGGGCATTAAAAAGCCGCTTATTCCAGAACCTTTTACAAAACTCGCGACAGGACCTCGGCGTAAACCGAAAATCTGTGCGAGTTTTGTAAAAGCCTTGCTGTATAAAAAGACGATACCTCCCTCCATTCCAAGATTTTCAAAATATGTTCTTCCCTCGTCTAGTTTGCGAGGTGACGGAACCATAGAGAGTCAAGTTTAAATAATTTTGACTATCTGGGCGAGCCGCCTATAGCTATCATCGGTTGAATATTCGCCTTCAATTATTTCTTGTATTTAATTTATGAATGCATTCTGTGTTTTGTTGAATAATTTGTTTGAAATATATAAATAGTGTAATAATTGAATTAGAAAGCGAAAGAGGTGAATGGACTGAATTGATGAAGAATCAAAATATTTAGTGGTTATCGAATAAGGAGGGTCCTATGGCGCCCACCAAAACGATTAAATCAGAAGATGTTTCAATTGTATCAGCCATTGAAACACTGTCCAGTATTGCAGACATTGAGCTAGCGTCGGCCCTCAAAGACCCCCTCATGACAGCTCCTCCGTCACGAGAAGTACCGGTGATGGTGAGAACCGTCCGATGGCTTCATCAGAAAAATGCAGAACATATGACCTCCATTATGCGAGAGAAGCTTCATGTTGTTCTGAGCTATTTTCAGAATTTCTATGAGTCAGAACGAGAACGGTTTGCCCGAAGAGAATCCGTGGAAGGGATTCGGACGATCATGATGATCGTAGACGAAGCATCCGAAAATCTCGATCGCTACACAAAACTTTTTCTCGGGTCGCAAGAAAAGAGCATTAAAGAGTCGAAGGAATTTCTGGACCTGTGCACGTTCTACGATACAAAAATCGTTCCTATCGCAGTTCCTAGAAAAGTCGCTGCTTGGATTACTGCACTGCCTATTGCTGACATTCTCGCAAAAGCTGGTGTAAGTCCTCCAGCAGTGTCTGTGCGGGCGGCGTATGCACCTCTCACCGTTGAGCTAGAAGATATTCAGAGAGATATTGACTACGAGCTTCTTCTCATCAGGAAAGCTGATGGGACGAGATTTTTCACGCCAAAATTCATTCGGAGCATGCGTCTTGCGAGTGATATTGAGAAGGCTGTGGACTGGCAGGGGAGGGGACCGTTAGAAACAGAGATCGATGCTCTGAAACGATTACAGGTGGCAACAGAGGTAAATTATCTTTTAGGAAATTGCTATCCTGTCTTAGACGGTTTTTTTCATGCAGCACATCGTGCTAAAGACAGCCCGCTTGTCATGGATTTGTACTCGCCATGTATAGCACTTATGGTAGCAGCGTTGCAGGCAATCCATCATAAAGATGCGCCTCGAGCAAAGGGCATCGTAGAGTATTTCGATGACTTTCGAAGTCATTTTAGCCTTTTTGTTCATTCTTCGGACTTTAAGCGCCTTGTCACCTATCCTCCGACAAATGAACATTCATGGGAGTATGCGTTGCTCAGATTATCAGAGAGCATAGCATCGAGCATCGTCGATGGCGCTCCGTTGTCGCTAGAGCTCGTCTCTCATTTCACAGGGCTTCTCAACCAGGGGATGATTCAAGCTATTGAAGAGCTCGGGCCTCCTGATGGTACGCTGTCGCATACGTTGAACTTAAACTTTGCTGCCCTTCGCCAGCTCATAGGAACGCGAGGGAATACAACACTCGTGCGCATGCTTCAGGAGCTGGAGACACGAAGGTCGCAGTTCTACGAGCCGCTGGTTGGACGGGCTGTTCCAACGCATCTATTTAACTTTTCATGGCGAGGGGAAGTGATTCCTATCGTCAGGCTTCCTTCTCCAACACGGCAGGAGAAAATTGACTCTGCTTTCCCTTCAGAGGTGTTTCAGATGGCCCTGCGTCGCCATGGGCGACGGACAGGACGCTTTTTAGTGATTAACCTTCAGGATAGAACTGGATGGAAAGATGGAGCTCGCTGCCAGGCAATCGAAGAGCTGCAGCGACAGACTGAGACTAACACGTTAATCTCAGTCTTTTCTCTTTGCCGTGATGGAGATTTTTATAGGCAAGAAGGCATCTATGAGAAACAGACCTCTGCAGAAAAGTTTAAAGAAGAGCTGTTCTCTGCCTTAACGGATCCGGGCCGGGGAGTGCTGCTTCCCCTTACACCAGCCTTTGAGGTTGTTACTGAGCTAAAGGTGTTGATTGATGCTCTCCATTTATCCCTCTTTGCAGGACGTAATGTGCTAGCAAAAGCACAGCGTTGTGAATTCATCGAGCTCGTCCATCTTCTTCTGATGCTGAGGGTGATAGAACAGACTCATCCTGATAGCATCTTTATCAGTTGCAAAGATGGTCTTGATATTTCTTTGTCAGCTATTGCAGAGCTGTTCTCACTTCTTAAAATTTTGAATCAGCGTTTATCGTCAGAAGATGAAAAGAATTGGCTTGCAGCGATGCTTTTGGGGCTTCCTCTTATAGAAAGAGATCGCCTCCTCTTTGCGGATCGCTATACCAAGATGACAGCGTTCATACGCTTCCTCGAAGGGGAAGCTCAAGAAGAAAATGGGTTATTTGAGCAGAAGGCACTTGATGCTATCGTGAAGTTTTTGCCTCAGGAGATAGCCTTTGCTGCCATGCTGCCGGCATCAGGACATCAGCCTACATATTTTGACCGAAGATATCCGATATAGTCATCTTCTGTCGGAAGCCTTCCTAGTGCTCGCGTCACTAACTCACGGCTTGAGAACCGTCTTCCATGTCTCCATACGTGTTCTTTCAGCCATTCATGGATAGGGGCGAAATCCCCCTTGGCAAGAAGTTCATCTCTATTCGGCAGAGAATTTCCCATGGCTTGGAAAAAGCAGACGGCGTAGAGAGACCCTAATGTATATGTTGGGAAATAGCCAAAACTGCCAAGTGACCAGTGGACGTCTTGGAGACACCCCTCGGTGTCTGTGCTGGGAGTGATTCCTAATGCCTCTTTCATGGCCGTGTTCCACCGCTCGGGAATATCTTTTACTGCCAGCCGACCATCGAGGAGCTCTTTTTCGATTTCAAATCTGAGTATCACGTGAAACGGATAGGTGACTTCGTCGGCCTGTGTTCTGATAAGAGAGCAGTTCACACTGTTGAGATCATCATAGAGTTCCTGTACAGAAGTGTGTGGAAGCCGTTCTTTGAGAGAACCAGAAAGAATTGAATATAGATGGTGAGCAAAGGGACGGGAGTGGCCGATCACCGTCTCCCATAGGCGAGATTGGCTTTCGTGGATGCTGAGCGAGGCAGCCTCTGCAAGTGGAGTTCCGAAGTGCTGACGATCTAACCCCATTTCATACATCCCATGGCCTGTTTCATGGAGGGCAGACATGACCTGATCGAGCAGGTCGTTAGAGGAGCGACGTATCGTGATGCGAGAGTCAGTGGGATGGATGCCGACTGAAAAGGGGTGCTCGGAGGTATCTATGCGTCCCCTGTCCCAATCAAATCCAATAAACGTGGCAACCTCTCTACTAGCCTTCATCTGTTCGTCATGGGTGGATGGAAAGTCCATCCGCTGTCTTCCATATAACGGGGAGCGTCGCACGGCATCGAGCAGCAGGCGGAGTTTTGTTTTTAACGATGAAAACAGTATGGAGATCTCTTCGGTGGTCGCCTCTGGCTCATGTTCATCGATCAGGGCATCAAGAGGGTGGTGTGCATAGCCGAGGTATTCTGCCTTCTGCCGCATAAGGGCGACGAGCCGCTCTAGGTGGGGCATAAACAGCGTCCACCGGTTCTGCTGTTTTGCTGTATGCCATGCGTCGAAAGCCTCTGACGTAGCACGCGACAGTGCTTGCACAAAAGGTGTTGGCAGCAGCCTTGCTTTTGTAATATCTCTGTGGAGCCTTTTGATGACGATTGCTTCATCGCTATCACCCTCGACGGAAGCATGGAGTTGCTCGAGCTGTTCAAAATACTGAGGAGCGCTTTTCTTATCATGGATGATTCCGGCGAGGAGCGCCTTTTGATTTGCCCGATGGTCATTAGCTGCTTTTGGCATCACCGTCTCTTGATCCCAGGTGAGGAGCTCAAGAATTGTTTCTAAGGTGCGGATGTGGCGAGCTTCGAGGGCGATAGAGTCATAGATAGTGCGGTTAAGCATCAACTTCTCCTGGAGTACATAGAGGTGGATGGTAGCCTACAAAGCGATACAAGGAGTGGAGGCCTCTGTTCAATAATGGGGTGCACAGTGCCCATGAGAGGGCGATGATGACAATGGATCCGCTTCCCACAATAAGGTCGCTGAGCCAATGGGCTCCTGAGATAAGTCTAGGGAGGATGAAAAGTGTTGAGAAGAGATAGGCAAACAACCCCCGTTTCCAACCAGCGAAAAACCATAGGAAGGCGCACCACTGAAAGACGATGCACGCATGGTCTGCGGGAAAGCAGAAGTAGGAGCTGTCCTTGATTTTTACCCATGGCGCAACTTCTGAGAGCATGACCGAGGCCTTCATCACCACCGTTGGGCTATGCCTTGAGATCCCAAGATGCTCACAGATAGGGGTGAAACATTGCTTGCAGAGGAGAATGCTGATTTCAAACCACACCAAGGTATAGATGAGTTCGGCCACTCTTTTCCTCCGTTCTTGGCCTTCACCCTCGAAGACATAGAGCAGAAAGCAGCCAAAGAGAAAGGAAGCGCCGAAGATGTCAGTAATTTTGATATTAAAGACTGCCCAGAAAGCCTGTTGAATAGGGTGGTCGCTAATAGATGAGTTAAGAGTTACAAAAAAGACAGTATCGATACCCTTCCATATGGCATCTGAGTGGGGGAGAAAGAGGCTGGCGAGCAGTGCTACGGCCAGCATGTGGAGGGCAAAAAAAGAACGACTCATATGACAGTGTGGTGTACCGGTGAAAATATGAAGGATTATAGCAGGTAGAAACGGCTATTGCAAAAGTCTTCTTACTGAGGCTTTTGCAAAACTAGACTCCGCAAGCAGAGCGCAGCCGCTCGTTTTGCAAAAGCCAGTACTATCAAAAAATTCTTCCGATACATAGTATCCGGATATATGCCGTATTGTATTCGGCATTGAGTGTCTGCATCGATGTTCATACGTGTACTTAGGAGTGATGCGATGGATGCGATTCGTTGTGCTGTCACCGGTTGCCTTGGCAACGTCGGTTATAATCTTGTATTTTTTTTGGCAAGTGGGGGTGTTTTCGGCCCTCACCAGAAAATCAGTCTCAACCTTCTTGAGATCCCTGATTTGGCCCCTCAGCTCGAAGGGCTGAAGATGGAGCTCGAGGATTGCGCATTCCCTGCTCTTCATGAGATACGTGTTGGATCAGATCCCTTTGATCTTTTTGGTGATATCGACTGTGCATTTCTTGTTGGCGCTAGGCCTCGAGGTCCTGGTATGGAGAGAAAAGAGCTTCTCCAAGCCAACGGGGTTATCTTCCAGCGGCAAGGACAGGCATTAGATAGATCTGCGAAGAAAAGGGTCCGTGTCCTGGTAGTAGGAAACCCCTGCAACACCAATTGTCTTATTGCCCTTCACAATGCAAAAACCATCTCTCCGGATCAATTTGCAGCGCTGACGCGGCTTGACGAATTTCGAGCACGGGCAGTGCTTGCGAAAAAAACCGGTGCTGATGTCAGCGATGTCTCTCCTGTTGTGATCTGGGGGAACCATTCTTCAACATTGGTGCCAGATATTCAACATACGATGATAGGGAAGAAGGCCGCTCTTTCCTGTGTCGATGAGGCCTGGATCCTCTCAACCATGCTCCCTTCTGTTCGGAAGCGAGGGGCTGAAATTATTAAACTTCGTGGAAAATCATCCTCTGCGTCTGCGGCTTTTGCTGCAGTATCAGCTATGGCGGTCATGACGGGGCAGTTAGAAGAAAATAGTCTTGTTTCTATGCCGGTGTTTAGTAAGGGGAACCCTTACGGAATTGATCCAAATCTTGTATTCTCCTTTCCCTGTAGGACGCACGGCGATCGGCTGACAATTGACCCCTCGATGCGGCCCTCCGACGCCCTGTGGAAAGAGGTGCTTGTGTCTGAAAAAGAGCTTATCGAAGAACGAGATGCTGTTCGACATTTATTGGTCTGAGTTAACACTGGAGTTTGGACAAAATTTTGCCTAAACTCCACTAGCAGAAAAATAGTGACCTCGACTTTGTGCAAAGTCTAAGTGAAGGAAGTTTTACATGGATGAACGAGTCCTTGAGCGCATGGTTGCGCGAAGTGGGCGAACAGTACAAAGTTCTGGTGCCATAGCGCTGTGTGCGAGCGGTGTGTTTTTGACGGCCATTTTTTGGATTGTACTCCGTGTTGTCCTTGGAGGGATTGGTGGTGTATTTCACTTGCCAATGGTTTTTCTGACAGCTTCCTTTGCTCTTCTTCCCGCCGTTGCTGTCATTCCTCCCATAGCATCATGGTCGCTCAGTGCACGCTCCGGCCATGAGTCGCTTCCCCTTCACGAGGCAGTCCATCAGCGGTGGAAACAATCTGTTGCATTGTTTCTCTACGCTCTTTGTGTTGCTGTGGTAGAGCTGTTGTTAGGAGTTGCCGTTGCTGTGTGGTGTGGTATTGAGGCAATCCCTGTCTTTGGTGGCGCTGTATACCTGTTTTTCTCGTGGGTGCCGAGTATCATCACCCTTGTTATGGGCATCATCCTTTTCCTTCACATTCTTGTTCTCTTCAGCGTTGGCACGATACTAGCTGTGACGGCCGTTGAGCAGAAAGGGCTTTTCTCTGAGATTCTTGTTCTTCTTCGTCGCGAATGGGTATTGCGGGTCAAGCTTCTCTTTATCGGAAGTATCCCTTCCGTCATTTTATATGGTGCTACAACGATCTGGACGATGAAAGGGTTGCCGACAGGAATAGAGTTTTCGGCATCGATCTTTCGAGCAGCAGCATACTCTATTTTCGAAGCCCCCTTACTATTGTTTTGGATTCACATAGCCGTTGAGGCGGACCGATATATCCAGTGGGTCTCCATTAGGAGAGTGTGATAGCGGTGCTAACAGCCATTTTACAAGGCCTTCCCGCCACTTCTTGAACATACTGCGGTACCAAATAGCCTGACATTCTGCCCCTAAGAGCTTCTACCAGTGCCAGTCCTTTCTGTACTGGCACTTCATAATGGGCAGCACCAAGGACGCGGTCAAGCTGATGAAGGTAGTAGGGGATGATACCTGCATTTCCGAGTGTCGAAAAAAGAGATTCGAGAATCTCAACACGATCATTCACTCCTCGTAAGAGTACGGTTTGACTCAGGAGTGGGATGCCCAAACGCCGAAGACGTGAGAGCGACACTATCACCTCGTCATCAAGCTCTTTTGGATGATTGACGTGTAGTACAACGAGCAGCTGCTGAGGTATTTTTTGAAGAGAAGAGAGAAGCTCATCGTCAATACGCTCTGGAATGCCGATTGGAAATCGCGTATGGAGTCGAATGCGCTTGATATGAGAGATCTTCCCCAAGGCAGAAAGGAGACGTTCTAGATGGCTTGTCGGCTGTGCAAGGGGGTCGCCGCCACTGAGTACCACCTCGTCGATTTCATGATGGTCATGGAGCCATGATAGCTCATCATGAAAATCAGAAGGCCCTTGGCAATATGGATAATGGCGGCGAAAGCAAAAACGGCAGTGCATGCCGCAGGCCCGTGTGGTGATGATCAGAGCTCGTCCATGATACTTGCAGAGGATGTTCTCTGTGCAGTGCGCTGTTGTTTCATGGAGGGGATCGGCATCAAACCCTGCGGTTGCGGTCTCTTCTGCCATGAGGGGAGCAAACTGACGAAACAGCGGATCGTCGATAGATCCTTTTTCGATTTTTTTGGCGATGCGTTCTGGAACATTGATGGGAAATGGGGAGGAAGAGAGGATCTGCAGTCGATCAGATGGGGAGATTTGGCAGAAGTCGAGGAAGGGGATGACGCGAGTGAAATTACGTTGCCATATTGTATGCCATTGTGGGATATCCATACGCACCAAAAGGAGTTGTTGAAGGTCATACCTGTTTTCTAAAGGCATTCTCTTGTTAATTTTGCGGTACGTATCCTCCCTCTTCGTAAAGCTGTCCACGCCTTAACAGCGCATAGACATTGCTGCCCTGACAGGACAGCCCAAGGAGGAGCAGGTCTTCGGTGCTATCCGGTTGATAAGGTTCTGGCGACCACAGTCCAGAAATTCTCGTTGAAGGGGCGATATTATTCATGAGAGGCGCCAATTAATATTAAAACCACAAATCAAGTCCAGAGTGTAATCAAAAAACCATGTTTTTTGCAATTAATCTATAATAAGAAATTGACTTTTCAGCCGGTTTTTTCACCTAGGCCGTAGGTATGGGTCAACTACCCCTCCCTAAAGGGAGGGGCTTGTAGCTGGCTGCAAGGGCCGCTACCATTGGCACGTTGACAAGTGCCGTTGGCGAGACAGCAGACTCGCCAAGCTTCAGTAGGTTGATCGCTGCATTGCGATCGCTGTGCTGATAGCTTCCACAGCTAGGACACGTAAACCGATGTCTTTGCCGAA
>CAINFV010000081.1 GCA_903848235.1 Chlamydiia bacterium
AAATTGAGATTTCCCGGGTTGTGAGGGCCCGCACGCAATCCCCAGCCAAACTGGCACGAATTATTCCGGGTAGGCCGGCCAGTCGGTCGAGTACCGTCAAAAGAGATCCGGCCTGGTTGGCAGTTTCCGCTTATATCAACTTTTGTCCCCCAATCAGCAAGTGCGACTGCCTCAATCCATTAAAAAGGATTTTCAGATCTTTTTGAGACGCTTGAAAAATAATGGACCGATTGATTGCAAAGCCCTTGGTTTATCTCACATATCTAGCGATCGGATTATAGACACACTTGAGGGGATTTACGGCCTGAAGGAGTTGGTTGAAGGCCGAGCCTAAATCAGTCCATGCAAAATCCGACTCGTACTGCATAATCTGAGCACTCGCAAGCCAGAGATACTCTACTATTGATTATCAAAATGCTCGGGGCCGGACTCGAACCGGCACGGGGTTGCCCCCAGGGGATTTTAAGTTCGAAGTCCCTTCAGAACATCACGTACTACTGCCTGACAACACAGAGAGAAAGATACTCATCCTCCAAAAATAAAATCATCAGAAATTACCGGAAATCATGCGGGATCGTGCGATGTACTGGACCAAAAGTGGACCACAAAATGGTAAGCGTCAAGGATAGCCATATTCCATCCTGACCGCCCTCCCTGTATTTTTCCTCCCTAAGCAGCCACAAAGAAGGAGGATTGCATGACAGACAACAAAGAGCTCGCAGCTACTCCGACACCCGTCAACAATACGGTAGAGAGGAAGATGATCCGCAAATTTTTGAGTCATAATGTGAGCCAGAAAGCTCTCGTACAGCCATGCATCTAATGACTATTGCTAAAAACTGCATTCAGCCCAGGGATTGTAGGCCTGCATCCGCTCTCGACCTCAAAACCCTGGGGCCACTCCCTACTAGGCAATCAACATGGAAGTAATGGACTTCCTAGTTCTTCCGTGTTAAATTCCGAGTTAAGGATGCATGAGTTACGCCACGCGCTGTCTCAATTTGTGGCTGTGTGTCGCATATCGATTGATGCAGAACAAACTTCGAAAGGGGACATTTGAGGCATATGCTAGAGAACTATTTTTCGCGATCTGAGGGAAAAACACTCGAGTTTAAGGAAAACACGAATGCCCTGCAGGGGATTGTCAAGACTGTGATAGCGTTTGCTAATACTGCAGGTGGGACCATTTTGATTGGTGTGCGGGATAAAAACAAAGAACTCATCGGTGTTGCAGATTCTTTACAAGAAGAAGAAAGGCTTGCATCCGTTATTGCTGACAGTGTAGCACCTCTTCTTGTGCCGGACATTGAGATTCACACGTACAGAGATAAGGAAATTATATTAATTCATGTTCCGCATGCGGCAGGTCCTTATTATCATAAATCTGAAGGAATCGATCGAGGAACATATGTTCGATTTGGATCAACAAATAGAAAGGCGGATTCTGAAACGATTTCTGCTTTAAAACTTTTTTCCACAAATCGCACTTATGATGAGCTGTCTGAAACGAGAGGGGATATTGATTGGGAGTCGATCGAAACGGCGTTCGGATGGGTGCAAAAACACCCGTCAGAAAAGACTTGTGAAACGTTAGGAATTTTCTCCTCGCATGCGGGGAAAATCTCTCCTACTGTTGGTGGGGTGTTATTATTCGGAAAAAATCGGGTAGAACTTCTGCCCGATTCAGTTATTCGATGCGCTCGGTTCTCTGGGATTTCGAAAGAAAAGATTTTAGACCATCAAGACATTAAAATTGGCCTGCCTTTTGCTATTGGCGAGGTCATCGCATTTATCGATAGAAATACTAGAATGGCTGGTAAAATAGGAAAAATATTTCGCGAAGATGTTCCAGAATATCCCCCATTTGCCATACGGGAAGCCGTGACGAATGCGCTACTGCACGCTGATTATTCGATGACAGGATGTCATATTCAGATTGCAATATTCGATAATCGAATAGAATTTACGAATCCTGGTGGGCTACCTTTTGGTCAAACGTTGCAAAAAGCGTTGTCTGGATTTTCAAGATTGCGCAATCGGATAGTGGGACGGGTATTTCGAGAGTTGAATTTGATAGAGCAGTGGGGTTCCGGGCTTCAACGGATGCTTGCTGTGTGCGAACGTCAAGGGCTGAAAAAACCAGAAATTGAAGAAATGGGAAACCAATTTCGAGTAACACTATTTTCTACTCATGTCAAAAAGGCTCGACTCTCCGCCTGGGAAGCGGTATTGATCGAAACTTTGCGAGATAAGGGCTCCATCACGCCTCAGGAGGTAACGAAATTATGGAAAGTAAGCTCTAGGAGTGCTCGACAACGGCTTAATAAGATGATGGAGGAGGGGTCTATCTTGCGTATTGCGACTTCTGCGAAGGACCCTCATTCACGCTTTATAGCAAAACAAAGTGCCTATGAGTGATTTGGGCCTTAGAGGTTTCTCTCAGCGCTGAAGAAATCATCGCAATATTCCAGGTTCAGAAAGGGTACCGTAAAGATCCAGGAGCTAACCGCTCCCCACATGGCACTTCCCATCGGCGACTGAGGGAACACGGAAGCGATTGGCTTCCTAGCTCTTCCGTGTTGATTTCCGAGTTAACGTCCCACTTCTCAATGGCCTTTGGATCAATCTGGGTTGGCCAGCGCCTAAGTTGAAGGACATGCCAGGATGGATACTCACGAGACAGACGTTCTTTTTGAGCTGATCTCTGAATGGTACGAGAGGAAGAGCATGATCGTTACCTGACGGTCGCTGAGAGGCGATGTGGAGGTGCCAAGTCTCTATCAACGGACTGTTCAAAATCCCTCAGTTGGCGGAGGTAATTGCAACTCGTTCAGCCGCGCAGCCCTAGGCACCCTGACGGGTAGCGGGCCTTGCCTCAGCTTTATAAGAACCTGTCAAAACATTTAGGAATATTAGCCGCACGAAGTTTGTTGTCGTGAAAACATGGTAAGCGTCAACGGAACCCATCTAGCGAAGAATTGAACCGATTAGTAGAGAGCCAATTAGGCTGAAGGCCTGCTAAGAGCCCATTGTTTTGGGAGGAGCTCCTGAAGTTTGTGAGAAGAGTGACCCATGAGGCGTCGCATTACGTCCTCGAGATACTCTCTCGGATTGATCTTCAGCGCTCGGCACGTTTGAACCAAGGACAAAATAACGGCTGCGGCCTCTCCACCTGCTTCG
>CAINFV010000082.1 GCA_903848235.1 Chlamydiia bacterium
AATAGGGGTAAGGAAGACCTTCCGATCTCCCTTCCCTCCGAACCGTACAGGCGGTTTTCCCGCATACGGCTCTCCAGTCAATAGTTTCCTCATCGGGACCGACACGCTACCTCGTTGGCTCTATGCGTTTCCATAGTAAATAAGCCAAGATTCGCGAAGTACTTATTTGGCCATCGTTTGTGATCTTCTCGTGTCATACCGAACGCACGTCTCTTTTCCTGAGCTCTTAAAATCGCTCTGATGCGACGTCGGATAAATCCATCTATATAGGGAAAGGTCGTCTTGTATGCGTGTTTAAAGTAGTTGTACCAACCTATTAAAAGAGGGTTAAGATTTTCGATTACTTTCCCGACAGATATTCCGCAGCTTCGGCCTGTTTTCGCTCGAATGCTATCTTTGAGTTTCTCAAAGCTCTTCTTGCGTACATACTTCCTTCCTGCTTCAAATCTGTACCCGAGAAATTCGAATCCTTGTCCTTCCTCTTTACAGTTGCCAACATGAGTTTTATCTGGATGAAGACATAGACCTCTTTCTACAGTCCATTCCCGAACTGCGTCTAGAGCTCTTTCTGCTTCTTCCTTGCTATTGCATAAGATCACGAAATCGTCCGCAAAGCGGACCATTTGGTATCCTTGCCGTTGCATGAGAACATCCAGAGGATGAAGGTAGGCATTAGCTAGTAGAGGGCTAAGAACAGCTCCTTGCGGAGTTCCTGTCGTTGGCACCCAACCGTTCATTTCATCCATGATCTCTTGATTCAAGAATGCCTCAATGAGTTTAAGTATCCTTCCATCGCTGATCCTCTGTCGCACATCTCGCATGAGTTCTTCATGAGGGATTGTGTCGAAATAGCTCTTAAGATCCGCATCCACTACCCAACAGTTGCCATCTTTGATTAGTTGATCAACTGCTCTTAACGCATCTTTCTGTCCTTTTCCTGGTCTGAACCCATAGCTAGATGGTAGAAATTCCTTCTCGAATATGGGTTCGATCGTCATTTTAATAGCCGTTTGTATGACTCGATCTTTCACTGTGGGTATACCCAGGGGGCGCTTTTTTCCATCTCCTTTGGGTATGTACACTCTTTTAACGGCCGCCGGTTCGTATTTCCCAAACTTCAGCTGTTGCTCAAGCTCCTGGAGATATTTCCCTGCGTTAGCCTGGAATATTCCAATAGTCATTCGATCTATTCCACCCGCTCCTTTCCTTGCTTTTACTTGCTCCCAAGCTTTTGCAAGAGTTTCGGGCTTGTAAACTTTGTCTATTAGACTAAACCATTTATTTCCTTTCACCCCATTCTCTAGGGCTGTCAGCATGTCTTCTGTCCAAATGGTTTCTTCTACCCAGTTCCACCTATCCTCTCGGGGTCTACTTTGGGTTTCTGTTTCTTGTTTAGACTTCATGTCACTCACGAAACTTTCTTTTGATCCATTTGTTCTTCAAACTTCTATTTTCCTACCCCCCTTCCCTCCATGCAGTTTATGCTATCTGCACTTCATCAGTACTATGAGGGTTCTGTCTCCTACCCAAAGATTTACGCTTTTGGTAGGTATCACCACTTATCGTATAGATCTTCCTATCATTCCGTCTCCAATCACCCTGTATGTTTGTGCATCGCTTTACTCTTGCCATTCAGCGTGCTCAATTCTTCTAGGATTCGCCTTAAGGCTGACGGCTCTCCACATATCAAGACCGAAACGAGTTCGTTATCCTACGGACTGATAGTTCACTTCCAGTTGCTCTCCACCTCATATCACTATGACGCAGTTACTTTCTGTTGCAAGACTAGGCAATTCGTCCTGATATGGACTTTCACCATACTAATCTATACCCTTCGTGGTCGCACAGCTTTCGCCTTTAGGCAAGAGAGTTGACTTTGCTCTTGCACTGTTCACGATCGAGCACTATGCTTCGATATGAATTTCCTTGCAGAGGCTAGAAGCTCGCTATGACAGAGCGGTTCATCGAGTCGCTATTTACAAAACCTGACGAACCTTTCGATTATGCCTTGCGTCCAAAAGCGCTTATTGACTTTGTTGGTCAAGAAAAGGTGTGTCGGCAAATCGAAGTGTTGATCAAGGCTGCTAAAATGCGCTCAGAAGCACTTGGCCATTGCCTCTTTTCTGGCCCACCAGGCCTTGGGAAGACTACTCTTTCACACATCCTTGCCAGCGCTCTGAATACACGACTTGTCGTTACCTCCGGACCAGCCATAGAACGCCCAGCCGATCTTGCAATAGAGCTCTCGAAAATGAAAGAGGGTGAAATTCTTTTTATTGATGAAATTCACCGCATGAATAAAACAGTCGAAGAATACTTGTATTCGGCTATGGAAGATTTTGTTCTCGATATTCCTAAAAGCACCCGAATTCCTTTGGCAAAATTTACATTAGTAGGTGCGACAACACGACCAGGACTTCTCTCTTCGCCATTTCGTTCTCGATTTTTCTTTACCTCTCGTCTCGATTTCTATTCTGTAGTATCGTTGACTCAGATTCTCGAACGGTCCAGTCAACTTCTCTCCTTTCCATGTGATCGAGAAAGCTTAGAAGAGATTGCAAAGCGAAGTCGGGGAACGCCACGAATTGCCAATAGACTTCTTCGCTGGGTGCGTGATTTTGTGTCAGTAAAGGCTGGACTTAAAGTGTCCAAGAACGTTGTCCATGATGCATTGCATATGCTTATGATCGATGATCATGGACTCGATGAGATGGATTTTCGTGTTCTTCATGCGATCGTTCATCAGTTTGGAGGTGGGCCCGTTGGATTGCATACGTTGGCAACGGCCGTTTCCGAAGAACCTGATACGATCGAAGAGGTCCACGAACCATTTTTGATTTGCTGTGGATTCATTAAAAAGACCCCAAAAGGGCGTGAATCTACAGCGTTAGGATGTGAACATGTCCGTCGAACGCTTTCGACGCGCATGTCGCCGTAAAAGCATGTTTTTTCTCAATCAGTGAGGCAGAGTGTATCAATGAAAAGTATTACCTTCGGACTTGGTCTTTTTGTGTTCAGTTCTATGCTATCAACGAGTGGCACGGCACCATTGATGGCTTCTTCTACCCCTGTATATAACCAACAATTGTCGCGTGTGCGCTTCATGACCGAAGAGCCGATCATTAAGGTTCTTCTTTCTAAAGACCAAGATGGATTTGCCGTCGAGGTCAAAGGGCCACACAACATTTATGACCCCTACACGGGCAAAAAATTAGACGCTGCCTTCACGGGATCGGCATACTCTATGATTCCTACTCAAGATGGGATTAAATGGGGACAGGAGTTTTTAGGAATCTTTCAAATTACGATTATTCCTGATGAGCCATCGTCGGGAGTATGTGTCAACGGGATTGCCTATCCCGGAGTGACGACGTTCTATGAAGTCGACAACCGTTTGACGGCAGTAAACTGGGCATCGCTGGATGACTTTACAGCATCCATTGTCAGTAACAATTTCCTGCCACGAGAGACCGATCAAAAAGAAGCATTGGCCGCGTATGCCATTGCCATTCGCACCAAAGCGTATCAACAATTATTATCAAGCAATAGCATCTATTGGGATGTGACGGCTGATGGCTGTGGATATCGTGGAAATGCTATTGTGCGTTTTGACACACCATTTCATGATGCCATGAAGGTCACGAAAAGAATTGTCATGACGGGGAGTGAGCAATCAAACCTCGGCACAACCTTTGATAAAAAGGCCATTGATGATGTGCGCGAGAAAATGCCAGTTTCAGAAGTACATTCGATGGCGAAAAATGGGAAAGATGCCAAAATCATTCTTCATCGATTTTTCCCAGACCAAAATTTGATGATGGTCGAACAAAAACCAGTTGAGCATCTTGAAGTTGTGAAATCAGCGGAATAAAATCGATTGTGGGTTATACTATCTATCGATTTTCCATCAAAAACCCCTCTTCTTACAAAGAGGGGTTTTTTTAAACAGCCTTTCTTCAAATGAATGAATCTCTCTTTTCTCTTGAAGCATATCAATTCGAGGCCCCTAAAGAGCTTATAGCACAATATCCAGCACATCCCAGAGATAGTGCACGCCTTCTTATCATCGATAGAACGACGGGCTCAATTGATGAAGGTGTTGTTTCAGATCTTCCGGCTCTTCTCTCTCCAAATGACGCGATGATTTTCAATAATACCAAGGTTATACACGCCGCATTATGTGGAATCACGGCAGAGAATAAAACCATTCAGCTGCTTCTAACAAAGGCTGTATCGCTAAATGAATGGTGGGTGCTTGCCAAGCCCGCAAGGCTTCTGACACTTGGAATGACCGTTCTCTTTCCCGAAGGGGTGACGGCAACAGTAATGGATGCCTCAGCTGAGGGACAGAGGCTTCTTGTCTTTTCAGAACCACTTACGCCAGGGCGTTTACAATCTCTGGGATCCATACCTTTGCCCCCTTATATTCAGAGAAAGGCCGTCGAAGAGTTCGATGCGAAGCGATATCAAACAATTTATGGGCAGAAATTTGGCTCTGTCGCGGCCCCGACAGCTGGTCTTCACTTTACGGAGTCCCTTTTTTCTCGCCTCAGAGCGCGCGATATCAGCACATCTTTTGTCACGCTCCATGTGGGAACGGGGACGTTTCTTCCTATCCGCTCACCAGATATTCGCAAGCATCAGATGCATACGGAATCATTCGAGATTCCAGAAGATACAACACGCGTTCTGAATGCGCTTCCTATGTCTAGTCGCCGTCTTGCTGTTGGGACAACGTCTCTTCGGGTGTTGGAGACGGTTGCGGGAGAGGGAGGGGAAATTTCTTCAGGCTATGGGGAGACGAATTTGTTTGTGTATCCAGGATACAACTTCCGATTCGTAAGCTCCCTTCTAACAAATTTTCATACTCCCGGATCATCTCTTCTCGTCCTCGTCAGTGCTTTTATGGGGTATGAATTAATGAAGGAAGCGTATCGCAAAGCCATAGAACGAAAATTCCGTCTGTTTTCCTATGGCGATGCGATGTTGATCTTATAACTTCAAAATTCCATCCCACACAAACCTGCGGCATTGATTCTTTAGCTCTGTCGCCGTTCCTCGCTTTGTCGGATCTGGATCTGTCATCCGTAGGATGAGCTCTAAAAATCGCTCTTCTAATGTAAAGCGTTGCTCGTGCTTTGTTTTATGAAGAATGGCTTGCAATGGGCGAGCTCGGGTGTGCTTCAACAGCTTCATGTGTGCTTTATATCTCTTTGTCAACGACAGTGACTCTCGAGCATAGTACCGCTCTTTGCTCCAGGCGGGCATATGGCCGTAATGAAGCTGCCATAAGACGCAGCCTACGGCAAAGATATCACTTGAGTAGTAATCGGTCGTTGCCATTTTGGAGCGAAAAAATCCTTCTGGAGATATGTATGAAGAATTTCCTTGGACAGCAACATGTATCGCCTCAGAAACTGGGATGGTTCTTCCCATATCAGCAACGACGGCATCAATCACTCTGTGGCCCGGTTTCTTTCCGGTAATTCGAACGAAATAATTCCGGGCGCCTAAGTCACGATGAACATAGTGATGCCCATGCATGAACGACATGCCTTTTAAAATGTCATAAGCAATTTTTAAGCGCTCTTTAATGGTTAGTTTAAGTGAGTGATCGTCAATAACGCTTTGCAAAGAACCTGGACGGAAAATCTTTGTCACAATCGTCATGATCTGTTTTTTAGAGTGGCTGTCTGTATGTGTCATCAGAGCTTCTGGCTGAAGAAGGCAGGGCAGTCCTTTAAGTGCTCGCATGGCATCCATCTCTTCTGTGATGTCCCACTCAGTAACCCCTCGAGCCATAACCTCGGGATTGAGCTGGTCATAAAGGATTGTTTTGGTCACTACCTTTTTGCGGCCTTCACCAATTGGCTCAACGCCTTTCGTTCCCAAATGTATAAAGAATCTTTTTGTCTCTGGATCGTACTGAAGCTCTCTTTTAAAGCGATCTTCTGACCAAAAATACGTGCCCTTTGCAACGTCGTCGGCAAGAGAAGTTTCTGCAAAAAGAGCGATGGGAAAGGCGATGGCGAGGGAGAGGCCCGTTTTTTCTTGTAAGGCGATGATCGCTTCTGAACTTTTCAGGGCCACGGCAAAGGGGGTGTCAGAGGCGTTAAGGGCAAGTGCATGCAAATCATCAAGCGATATGGTATGTGATTTCAGCCCGTTATTTACAAGGAGTCCAACATCGTTCCATGCATGAGCCTCTATCAACGTTCTTAGTTGAGCCAGAGTCTGTTGTTGGTTTTTAGATTGGATGAGACGTGTTGGGGGATTTCGAGAAACTGAATGGTGAGAGGCGTGAAGCGCCAGTGGGAACAAAATAAGGGGGATAAGTGACATGAAACGAGTCATACACAGCCTTTTTGTATCGGTCGTCAAAAGAGAACAAAGAGGGCTTCTTGGAAGCCCTCTTTTGATTGGAGGGCTATTTCTTCTTGTGCTTGCTTCCGTGAGGTTTTTTAAGGGTCTCTTCAGGGGACTTGGGATGCAACAGCGCCTCTAGACTTGTAAAGATAGCCTTGGGCTTTTCACGTGTTGCAGCAACTGGATCGACCATCTTTACAACAATCCCGAAGAAGGTCTCTTTTCTAAGGGCCGCGGTGAGTTTTTGTATCTTTGCATTAAGGGATTGCATAGTTTTCGGTGAGGGCGCTTTCAACGTTTTTGCAGGGTGTTTTTTGTCGCCTGTATTCTTTGAAGAAGTGCCTGTTAGCTTTTTCAACACAGCCGTTTCTTTTTTAAGGGCTGCGATAAGTTTTGATATTCGAGCGGTTAAGGGGCGAGAGGTCTGGCTTCGAAGTGCATTAATAAAGAAGCGTTTTTCGTAATAATGTTCTTTTTTGGTCGTTCCTTTCCTATAGTACTTTTGATTCGACCAGAGAGGGGCTTTCCCCTTCATAAGCTCCCAGAACATGCAGCCGATAGAATATAGATCGCTTTCGAACGCGTGCTCTCCTTCTAATTTGGAATGAAGGATCGTTTCCGGGGAAGCGTACTTAGGGATATTTCGAAACGTTTTTCCTTTTGAGGCGAAATGAAAATCTCCTGAAGGAGACATGAGAATATAGCCCCGCACTGTTCGAGCTCCTGGCTTTCCTTTGCCAATATCAACGACTAAATCATCTACCCCTAAAGAATGACGCCCCTGCTGTTTTTTTGGGGTCGCTGCAAATTCCTGCATGATGCCATAGGCGATTTCCATGCGTTCTGGGATCGTGAGCTTAATTGAATGATTTGTAAGAATTTTTTTGATAGAGACGGGTCGTGATTTTTCGACAATGACAGTGTCTGATAGATCAACAGGCATAGGCAGAGGTTGTATCACTCTCTGCTCAGGAGAAACGGCCACAGCAGTTGCTGTTTCTTCTGTCGAACCTGAGAGAAGAATGGGAATCATGATCAAAGCACAGCTTAGGGAGAGTCGAAGCATAGATCACCTTCTTTGAAAGTTTTTTGTCGAAATATATAAAGAGTTCCGGGAAATCGTACAAGCTTATATATCGGGTAAGAGGGAAGAGATACGATCATTGCCTATGACAAAAATCGTTCTTTCAGAGTGACTGAAGAAGTTATTGTTTTAATTATTTTGCGCTTGCAATGAGCACAAGTGATGAATGCGCCCTCATTTTGAGAGCATGAGAAATTACTTTGGGGCCTTTGTTGGGGCAATACATATCGTTTGGAGCACTCTTTGAGGTATGAACGACGAGATGCCACGAGCCGCTTGAAAGAGGAGGGATTTCGACAGATTGCTCGACCGATGACGCATTAAAGGCGATGAAGAGACACGGCTCCTTCTCTTCCTTAAGGAGTGAAAAGGCCACGAATTGATTTTTTTCATCCCAGTTGGGAGCGTACAACGTGTTTCCGTGCCACTGAATGTCGTCTGAGGATAAAAACCTATCTGAATGAAAACAGCCTGTCTCTGTACGGAGTGTTATAAGCGTTGAAATAAGTCGGCTACAGTCTCTGTTTGATCCAATCTCATCCCAGTTCAACCAGCTCAACGGTGAGTCTTGACACCAGGTATTGTTGTTCCCTTTCTTTGATCGACGACACTCATCGCCCATGAGCATCATCGGGGTGCCTTGTGCGAGAAAAAGAGCGACAATAAAATTCTTCAGCTGTCGATCACGAAGACGATTGATATGCCGATGATCTGACGGGCCCTCTTCACCACAGTTCCATGAAAAATTTTCGTTCATCCCGTCGCGATTGTGTTCACCATTTTCGAGATTATGTTTCATGTTATAACTGACAAGATCGAAGAGTGAAAAACCATCGTGGGCGACGATGTAATTGATGGAGTTTTTGGGGAATCCCTTTCGTCCATAGATGTCTTTTGATCCGCAGAGTCGACTTGCAAAAAGCCCAGAGGTGCCCGGAGTTCCTCGAATAAATTTTCGAACGTCGTCACGAAACCGGTCATTCCATTCCATAAAGGCATTTTCGTGGCATTGATTGAGTGAAAAGAGACTGCCGGCTTGATACAGGCCAGCGGCATCCCAAGGCTCAGCGATCAGCATGCATTTGCTGATGACGGGATCTTTTACAATCGCCTCTATGACCGACGGCTCGACCATCGGAACACCCTCTTGATTTCTTGTCATCGCTGAGGCCAAATCAAATCGAAATCCATCGATACGGTATTCGATCGCCCAATGTCGGAGGCTACTTAGAATGAGATCGATAACAATGGGGTGGTTGGCATTGAGCGTATTCCCGCATCCAGAGTAGTTGGTAAAGGATGCGTTCTTATCTAAAATATAATAGGCGGACTCATCAAGGACCTTAAACGAGTAGGCTGGCCCGTGTTCGTTCCCTTCTCCAGTATGGTTATAGACGACATCAAGAATGACGGCGATCCCGAAATCATGGGCTGCTGCAATAAGACGCTTGAATTCCTCAGAGGTCAGAATAGGATCTGACGTTGTGCCGTATCGTTGCATTGGAGAGAAGAAACTAAGGGGAGAATATCCCCAATAGTTGTACAGGCGCTCTCCGGTCACTGGATTGGACAGTTTCCATTCTGATTCATCGAATTCAAAAACAGGAAGAATCTCAATGGCGGTGATTCCAAGTGACTTCAAGTGTGGAAGCGTATCGATCATTCCCAGATACGTTCCGGGATTTTTGCTCTTGCTTGATGGGTGCTCAGAGCATCCTCGTACATGCGTTTCATAAATGATTAAATGGTCGGGAATGAGAGGGGAATGAGACGGGGTGCTCCATGCGAACTCATGGGGTGCTGTTGCGACACTTATGAGGACACCATTATCTTCAGCCAAAGAACCCCACCCATTCTCACCCCATTGATTCCCGGTTTTAAGAAGCTTTGCGTATGGGTCTGTAGCAAGACGAGCTATCTTCGTGCCTCGAACAACGTTTTCATGGTCGACGTTCCATCCCCATACAAGTCGGTCTTCTGAGGCCTTAATTGAGATGTGCCAGATATCTCCCGTTCGATTGAGAGCTGAATCAAGAGGGAATGTTTCTTTTGCCCTTCCAGTTGCGTAGTCCCCTATAACCAATTGCGAAATACGATGAGGTGAATATACGGAAAAATTCCACCACGTGTTTTCGTTCAGCGTGGCTCCTAGGGGGTATGGAGATCCAGGGTTCCTCTCTCGCATATATCTTCAAATCTCTTTTGATTGCGACGCGAGCTATCGTGCTCTTCGCGAAATGATTCTTAATCGAATATTAATGTCTGACGTGTCTTATGCTGTTCGTTTATACGTACACTCCTTCCAATCCGGAAGTGGTGTATCCTCATCCTAGGACAGAGCATGCATAACATGACAACATTTTTTGATTCATTAGGCCACAACGTATCACAAACATGGACTTCCTGTTCATCTATGGTTCAGCACTCATGTGATGAGATCGCTCGTGCCTATGAAACCGAAAAACAAAAGGCTGTCAAACTAACTCGTGACACATGCTCACCAGAAGTGGCCCGTGTCGTTGAAAAAATAATCGGGGCCATTCCAGAAATTTTTGTTGCTCTTTCGTCGCTTTTAGGAGGAGTGTTGACCATTCCCGCGCTTGCCATTTCATGGGGGAGAAAGATGGTCCCTATGTGTCCTATGATGGAAACAGCTCTTCGTGGTGATTTTTCATCCAAAGGGATAGGGGATTCGATTATTCTCTCAATGAAAAATTTTGACGAGCTGTTTGAGCGCGCCATTGTTCCATCGCTTCTCGTGGCGTTTACTGTTGACGCCGTCTATTCCTTCGCTATAGGGTGGATCGCCTCTGACTTTGGACTTATGCTCCACGGCACGGCGATCGCCTTGCCAGGAGCCTGCCTTGCCCTTCGCCACCTCATGCAACAGAACGAACGCGAAGCTCCATCGACCTCGTCGCGAGAAGCGGTGGTGCTCTCGTTGTAAAAACTATCTCATCCGTCTCAGGGCATAGATACCGGCCATCGAACGATACAAGCGGCCAAGAAGAGACGGTGTATCGAGCTCGAATCTGACCGCCAACTAGTAGATTTTTACCGACTGAAAGGGATAACAACAGGGAGAGAACCACTTCGGAAGGATGGGTGTCTGATTTGTTACAAAAAGTTCTGCCATATATCATTGTTTCTCTTCCTTGTGTATCTGTGCCGCTCGTAACAAGTTCGGTTCTGTAGGCCACAGCCTTCGCGCTCTTTTCGCGCGAGCCATTTGCGATGTAGTTTTCTAGAGAGCGAATGACTCCGTTCTCAACTTTCTTACCCCAAATCCATGAAAAAAAGAGCCCTCACGAGTGGCTTTCGAAATTTAAAAATAATAATATATTG
>CAINFV010000083.1 GCA_903848235.1 Chlamydiia bacterium
TAGAGATGACTACCCTTGCGAAGACGTTGATGCTTCACTCTTTTCCGCAGCTTCTGTCGATGGCTGAATATCCTGAATGGCTAATTTTAAGACTTCCATTTTGGCGCCATCTGTCAGACGAATAATGAGTGTGTCTGCCTGTACTTTAAACACCTCGCCGAGGATACCACCGGCGACCACCACGCGGTCTCCTTTCTTAATCCCTTGACGCTTAGCATCCATCACTTTGCGCCGCTTAGATTCTGGACGCCACAGGATAAAATAGAAAAAAACAAGGGCAATCCCAACCATGATCAGCGTCTGCTCAAAGCCGCCATCCGGCATTGGAGCTGCCGGCACTGGGCCTTCAGCAATAAAAAAGGACATAAATCACCTCATCAATAGTGTTATTCTGGGTAACAAGCATCTACCTTCTGACGAAAAGCGTCAAGGCTGTCGGTGGCAATAGCCTCGCGAAGCTGACGCATAAAATCGAGATAAAATGCCAAGTTCTGCATCGACACCAATGTCATACCCGTCATTTCATTCACATTAAAGAGATGGCGGATATACGCTTTTGAAAATTGAGAAGGATAGGCATTCAGCTCGGGATCCAATGGAGAGAAGTCCTCAGAATAGCGAGCGGATTTAATGGCAATCTTCCCTTGCCAGGTAAACGCAGTCCCACGACGAGCATTTCGCGTCGGCATCACGCAGTCGAAGAGATCTATACCTCGGAGCACCCCTTCCAAAAGATTTCTCGGCGTTCCAACGCCCATCAGGTATCGCGGTTTATCATCGGGAAGAAATGGTGCTGTCGCGTCAATCGTAGCATACATATCAGCTGCACTCTCTCCCACCGATAGCCCTCCAATTGCAAAACCTTCAAAATCAAACTGACGAAGCGCCTCGGCACATGACTGCCGCAGCTCTGGCACGATCCCCCCCTGCACGATGCCAAAGAGATTTTGATGTCCTTTCAACGGCATGCCGCGGCAGATCTCGGCCCACGCCACCGTCCTTGCCACCGCCTCTTCGATCATAAGAAGAGGAGCATCGCTAGGGGGACACTCGTCAAAGCACATGACAATATCCGCTCCTAAGGCATTTTGGATTTTCATGCTCTCTTTTGGCCCCAAGAAGTGTGCCGACCCGTCGATGTGGGATTTAAAATGGACGCCCTCGTCTGTCATCTTCCGCAGTGAGGCGAGTGAAAAAACCTGAAAGCCACCAGAATCCGTGAGAATCGGCCGATCCCAGTTGATGAAGGCATGCAGCCCCCCTGCTCTTTCTATGAGCTCCGCTCCAGGTCGCAACATCAGATGGTAGGTATTTCCAAGGATGATCTGCGCCCCCACCTCTTTGACTTGACGTTCTGTCATCGTCTTTACGGCACCACGGGTTCCAACAGGCATGAACATCGGTGTCTGTATCACGCCATGGGCTGTTTCAAGACGTCCGAGACGAGCTTTTGAAGAACTAGATCGTTTGAGAACTGAGAAGGCAAGAGCAGGCATAAGAAGTTTTTTTAAAGACCTTTGTGTAAAAGAAGAATATTTTCTACATGAAACGTATGAGGAAATTGATCGACAGGCTGGACAGCAGCAATGGTCCACCCGCGTTGTAGCAGCTCTGCTGCATCCTTCACTTGGGTTTCTGGGTTGCACGAGACATAGACAATGGTAGAGGGCTCGAGGGATAGAATCTCATCGATTGCCTGCGGCATCAGCCCTGCGCGTGGTGGATCTACGATCACTGTGGAGGGGCGCTCAAAAGTACCTTCCTGCTTCATCTTGGCAACAACAGCTGCCACATCCCCGCAGTGAATGGCAAAATTCGAAATGCCGAGGCGGGCTGCATTTGTCTTGGCATCATAGGCAGAGTCTTTTGACAGCTCAACGCCAACGGCCATCCGGACTTCTAAGGCAGCAAACATTCCAAAAACGCCAATACCACAGTAGAGATCAAACAGCACATCATTATGACGAAGGTCCGCCATCTGAAGGGCATGGGAGTAGATACGCATCGCCTGCAGACTATTCGGCTGGAAGAATGCCTGCGGGCTGATCTGCAGCTCCATCTCACGCTTCGTCCCCACCTTCGTCTCTACTTCCAGAAGCTCTCTTATATAATCCGGCCCGAAGAGGATCATCTCATAGATCTGCGTTGGCATCTTCTTCGCTATCTGACGGATGCGGAGGATGACTGATAGGGTGCCTCTTTCCGGGGTAGCGGCCGCGCGAAGGGTAGAGACAAAGTCATCGATGTGATGCTGTCTGAGAGCGAAGTCCGGATTTCCTGAGACTGTCAGGATGACCATCCTATCCCCGAACGTTGCACTCTCCCGCATCGTCACGCAGATGAGCGACCCTGTATTCGACGAGGGGCGATAGGCATGAAGGCCTGAAGCCTTCCACCATTCTTTGACGGACTGCAAGGCCTGCGCCATCCACTCGTTTGTCAAAAAACATGCTTTAAGATCAAGGACACATCGCCGGCGTTGGCAATGGAAAAGCCCTAGAAAATACTTTCCTTCCAGATCTTGGGAGAAGGAGAACTCCATTTTATTGCGATAGTGCCATGGGACATCACACCCGATAATTGGTCGGAAAGCTGTTGTGCTGCTGCACAACGGTGCGAAGAGGTTATTCACCCTCTCTTGCTTCACCTGGAGCTGATGTTCATACGAGATGTGCTGCCAGACACATCCTCCACATTCTCCCGCATGGGGGCAGAGAGGAACTACACGATAAGGGGAAGGAGACAACACCGACACATCGCGCGCAACAAAACGCGGGAGTTTTTTCTTGTTTTTCACAAGAGAGCCGGCCTCAACTCTTTCACCTACAATAGACCCTGGGACGGCAACAGAAATACGTTTTTCATCATGGCGCAGGTATTCTCCGACCCCTCGCCCCGTGGCATCCCAGTCAGTAATTTCAAGTGTCGTTAAAGTCATCTATCCCCATGTAGTACAGAAGCGAAAATGCTAACAGAGAGAGGATACATAGGGAAAGGATTATACGCCTTGTCGAAGGCAAAAAAAAGAGGAAGGGGAGACATCGCCTCCCTTCCTCTTTCTTCCCCTCATTTCTGGAGAAAAGAACCGGTCTTGAGCAAAAACTAGCGTTTTTTGGCTGGCTTTTTGACAGGAACAACTTTCGCTTTCGCTTTCGCTTTCACTTGCACTTTTGCTTTTTCTTTTACTTTCTTTTCAGGCTTTGCTTTTGCAGCTTTTTTTGGAGCTGGCTTTTTGAAGCTGCCTGATTTTTCAGCTTTGATCGATTCTTTGCGATAGCGTTTTGCTGCTTTTTCAAGTTTGATCGTCCCTGTTCTAACGCGCTGAGAAGCTGCTTTGTTCCCATTTGCAGCTTTCTCAATATCGATCGTTAACCCTGCGAGCAAAGAACGAATTTCTTTGACAGTATCATGAAAGGCCATACTGAAGTCTCCTTTTTGTTTTTGGATCTATACCTGATTGTTAGACAACGGTCGCTATATTCTGCAACAGATTTTTCAACTTTTTGCACGAATTTTCGATTCGAGGTGGGATTGGAGACCAGAACAGAAACCTAAAACTGGCAGTCCCATTTGTCAATCTTTTGGTTTTTTAGAAAATTGCGAGCCCGTCAGAAGATTATTTCTCTGACGTTATTTTGCCATTCACACATAACTCAAAACAGCTTTCAACAACTGCTGTTTATTACAAAACATGCCAGCAAATGGTCGCTTGCCAAGATGACGAATAGTTCCTATCATGGGTCTCTTACAGGAAAACCATTCTGGTACCATGGCTGATTCAGCGCGCTTGGCATGTACGATTGTTTGTCTTTTGAGCCTCGTCGTCGGAACAACGGCGCAGGCCGAATCCCCGCTGCTGTCTTCAAAAGCCATTAGAACTTCGCTGCAGGCAAAAAAAGCCATTGAAGGTCACGATGAAAAAGCCTTACAAGCCGCCGTTGACAGCCTTCAAGCACTTCTTCGAGAGCCATCCTTTCGACGACTCGAGCCACAGGCCCAGGTGCATATCTTACTCCTTCTGTCGAAGGGCTTTGAGCGCCTGGAAAACTACAAAGAGCAAGAACAACTTCTCCTCTCATATGCAAAAAAAGAAGAGCTCTATCGTTTTCAAGTTCCCTTAAAAACCACTCTTGCTCGGTCGTTGATTCAGCAGCATCGTTTTGTTGATGCAGAACACCTCTTATCAAAGATCATCAAGGCTTCCTGCGCCCATCTCCCACTAGAAGATAAAGGAGCTCTTGCCAATGTCCTTGTCTTCAGAGACGAGTATCTCAGCTATCTGCTTCGTCAAGGAGACGGGCTTGCTGACGGTGGCAAATGGGAAGAAGCGCTCACGCTTCTTACCTTTGTCCTATCCACGATCGACCGACAACAATTCCCCTACCAGTCCTCGTCAGTAGAAAAAAAACGAATTCGTGAAAAACTCCGTCTTCGCATAGCAGAAGTGCACTTTTGCCTTGGTCATTTTCAAGAGACGGTGACTCTCCTACACGACTGGGATGAAGCACTGTTTTTCGATTCTCCAGATCAACCCCTTCTTACCCGGCGTCTCTTTCTCATCGCTTCAGCGCACCTTAAGCTAAATAACACACGGAAAGCCTACGATAGGTTTGCGCAATATTTCTCCTCTCCATTTCTCAAAAATCCATTCCTTGACAGGCACTTATGGTGTTCGATGCTGGATCGAGAAAAGGGGTTGCAAGAAGACGCCGCTCTCAGCCCAGCCCTTCTACTCTGGAAAGCTCAAGAGGCGCTTCGCGCTCCTTCTCCGGAAATCTTTTCCCAGATAGTAACTCTGCTGCAAGACAGGGTGAAGAGCAAAGAGGGCGTTGTACGCCTTTTGCACGGGTTTCAAGCTGCCCTCGAACAGAATCTTCCCCTCGCTGTTCAAGAGCTGATGGCGGGGCTGAGTGCACCTTCGAGCTCTCTTAACGCCCCGTGGCGGGAAGCGGCTTTTCATCTTCTTGCAGAATGCGGTTTTGAACGTGTGATGCTTCTGACTTCTTCGAACCAGCCAAAAGAGGCTGAAGAGGTAGCTCGACGACTCCTCCCATTGTTTACTTCCAGCAATCACCCGAACACACAGCTTCGCCTTGCCGCTCTGAATCTCTTTTTATATAGAAATACCCGCGATCCATCGTATCTATCAGCCCTTAAGGGCATTCTTGATATGATAGAAGTATCAGACTCTTCCCTCAACCACTCATTGTTTTCCTTGCTCCTAGCAGGCACTGATCCCAAATCTCCTCCAGCAGATTCACTCAACCCTGATTCTCTGTCCGCCAGCGACCGCTTTTTTGGCACATGGCTAGGGATTCCCGATATGATGCCTGCTGGAGCAGAGCAGCCTTTCCAAGTCGCCCCTGACAATCAGCTTGCACCTTTTTCTCGATATATCAGCTCTATTCTCCTCTACTCGCAGGCAATGGCTGACGAAATTCCTGCGGATCATGCGACGGCAGCATTACAAGATTGCCTCGAAGGGCCCACCCTTATCGATGTCCGCCCTCAGCTGCTGCACTGCTTAGTCGACCTTGCCATCCACACAAATCAATACGCAGAAGCAGATGAGCTCATCGGCGAGCTTCTCGCCCACCACCCCTCCTACCCATGCTTACCGCAAGCCGTCCTCTCCTGCATCTTTGCTTTCGAAGAGGTGCCAAATGTTGCCGACGATCGAAATGCCCTCATCCAGTATATCTTCCAGCGGCAGAACGCAGACATCCACACCCTGCTACTCATGCTCCATCTATTTGAAACACGACAGCAGCTCCCAAGCGATCAAAAAAACGCGGCGGCTTCCTTTGGCCTCGCTTTAATTGCCCGTTCAGAAGCACGAACTATCGTTGCCGACGCTCTAAAATCCAAAGAGCCTAGCGTCATCAAAGAGCGTGTTGAAAGTGCCAAGAAATCATTTGACACATCGAGAGCCTATGCTCTTGAGAGCCTGTCCAGCCTTCATGATTCTGAAGGCTTGTGCTTCGTCTGGGGATTGATCTTAGGCGTGGAGAATGAACAAATTGAGGTTTTAGAGAGGTACATCACCACTGATTCCGCCTTTAACGAACTCCCCTCCCTACTCGAAGATGCCGCACGGACCCTTCGCCTTGATCTTGATACGGTGCGCACTTCGATCCCTCTGAGCGGTCAGTCCATCAGCATATCTTTTTTGCACAGCTGCCTCTGCCTTTCCCATACTGCCGACATCTATGCCGAGACATTCCGAAGGAACCTAGAAGAAGCGATATCAAAAATACAGGGGTTTCCTGAAGCATGGTATAGCTCACGACAAGTCATTCGCTTGCTTTTGTACGTCTCAAAGGCTCTCCGAGAATCGAAGCGCTCTGAAGAAGCGATGGGGCTTCTTTCACGACTTCGAGAGACAGAGGAGAGAGACGACATTGAGCTAGCCCTTGAAATCGCCATGGAGAAAAGCCTATGCTTACGTGAGTTGCATCGCCCCGACAAAGCTATGGCCCTCCTTGCCTGGGTTATTAATGGCCCCTACGCCTCTTCACTTCGGGTGAAAGCTATGATCTTGCGAGCTGACCTCTATCTATCCTTGCATAGGAAAGATCTTGCCGTACGTCAACTTGAATCTGTTGCAGCAAAGGGCGGGGAATGGGGAGCCGTTGCTGACCGTAAACTACGAGAATTGTATGGAACCAACTAGTTCGTGGAATCTTTTTTCGATCCTTGGGGAGTGGGTGGCGCAATGGAACCTCGTCCTTGTGGTCATTGGCATCTGTTCCTTAATCGGCGTTGCTATCTTTATTGAACGCCTGATGTATCTTGGGAAGGTCGATATTGATACCGACACGCTTCTCATTGAGTTGAAGAGCGCTATAGAACGGGGCGACATTGCAGAAGCCGTTGCTTTATGCGAGAAGAGGCCAGGCGCCGTCTCAAATATCATCCGGTCTGGGATCATCCAGCATGAACGGGGCAGAGAATACATTGAAAATTCCATGGAACTTCGAGGGATGATCGAGGTTGCAAAAATGGAAAAGAACGCTCGCATACTCTCTATCATAGCACATATCGCTCCACTGATTGGACTCTTGGGGACGGTCCTTGGATTTATCAGAGCCTTTGGAGAGATGAGGATGAGCAGCCTCGTTGAAATCTCTTCCACACAGATCGGAGAGGCTATGGAATATGCTCTTGTGACAACTGCGGCAGGGCTTGTTGTTGCTATTCCTGCCGTCCTTGCCTATAACTACATTGTCAGCCGCGTTGAGGGGATTACCGTTGAGATACAGGCGACTGCCGCTGAGGTTGTCGACCTTCTCACCTTCCCTGCCACAAGGTATTAACATCAAAAATGGGTTTTTCATTGCCCTATGAAATGTGCCACTAGGCTCAAGCCTTGTTTTAACCTCATTGACTTAACGCCATTAGTCGACGTGATCTTTTTGATGTTAATCTTCTTTCTGATCACCTCTGACACCCTTCCTCTGAAGTCCTTGATGATTCAGAATCCACAAGTGACGAGTACCGAAGAAGCGAAGCTCTCACAACTTGTTGTTATCGTCGACAAGGACCAGGTCATTTATGTTGGCTCTAAGAAAGAAATCGTTGATCTGATGTCCCTCAAAGAGGTGCTGCAAGGACATATCAATGCGTGGAAAGAGGCCCATCATAATGTCACACCAACCGTAATGTTGAGTATTGACAGGCGCGTAGACTACGAGATGTTCTTACGGCTTTTCTCAGAAGTCGTCAAGACAGCCCCTCGTATACGGTTAGCGTATAGAACCGAAGAGATCAAGATTCAACCTGACATCGAGGCTCTCTGACATGCTACGCCTCAAACGTCATTCATCAGACAAAGTCTCTATCGTCTGGCGTGAGAGGACGAGCCCCTCAAAACGGCTTGTCACCAAGGCATTTGTCTATTCTTTGCTCATCCACTGTATCATGCTCATGGCATTCCAGATCCGAATCAACTATGTGCAGCTCCATGGCCCCACGCCAACGCCAACTGTCTTTCTCGATAGTGAGGAGAGTGCCATCGCCGTCCTCACCGACATGAAAAGCGGCGATGAAGACCCTCGCTATCGATTCTCCCGTGAGCTGCATCTCTCCCATTCCCCACTGACCACCACGCTATTTGCTGTACACAGCGCCAATGCGCAATCTCTTCTTTCTCCCCACTCTTCAGAGCCTGCGACGAGGGAGTTCCTCCCCATTATCAATCTCCCATGGAGCTTTTCTGATGAGTTCAGCCCATCTCGCCATATCTGTCGCGTCTACCCTCTGAAGGTAACGCTCCACCAAAACCTTCGTTCACTTCAGCTAATCGATGATGGATCACATCTTTTCCGCAAAGCCACTTTTGAAACGTTGTTTTCTACTCCAACGTTCTCTGAGATTCAGCCGCGTGTAGAATTTAAAGTTGACGTCATTTCCTCCACAGGAAAGATAGCTACAGCCTCATGCATCCGAGAGATGACTGACAAACGCCTTCAAGGAGTGGCATCCCATATCGTGAAGTGCCTTCGCTTCCGCCCATCACAAGAGACATCGCAAAAAACGATTTCTGGAATTCTCACGCTGCAATTCGCTGGGACATTTGATACAATCAGTAATCTTTTGGATGCAGAGCCGATGCCATGATTGAAATCGCCCCTGAAACAGCTTGCATGCTCTACGTCGGCGGGGTGTTGATTCTCCTGCTGATCACCTGGCTGCGACACTCCCATACAGCGAAGCGTCGGACAAACGTCAGGCTCACCTCTGTTCATACGAAGTGCGAATACTGCTCTTCGTCCTACCTTGTCGAATCATATACCCAGTTTCATCGCTGCCCACACTGCAAGTGCATGAACAGCTCGTCGAGGCAAGACCCCTAAGGGACTATCCACCGAGCTGGCCGCACGCTGCTTGGATAGAAGAGCCGCGCTCATGGCGCACGAAGACAGGGAGAGCGTGATGCCGCAGGCGGCTGACAAAAGCTGTTATGGCCTCTTGTGAAGGGCAGGCAAAGGCGCTTTCAGGAGAGGCATTATAGGGAATGACATTGACTCTTACGTCGAGCCCCTTAAGATAGATCGCGAGCTGCTCAGCGCACTCTAATGAGTCATTGACATCCGAGAGAAGAACGTAGGAGACAAGGATCTGACGCTTCTTCGTCCTACAATAGTCATACATCGCCGTGTACAAGTCATGGAGTGGTTCTGCACGTCGACGAGGCATTATTTTAGAGCGGATGGCATCTGTTGGAGCCCCTAACGACACGGCGAGGTTGGGAAGCGGGCGCTCGTCACGCGTCATCGTTTTTATCCCTTGAATATCCCCGCTCGTGGAGATGGTGATACGCCGAAGGCCTATCCCGAAAGAGAGCGGATCGGCGAGCACGCGGACCGCCTGCATCACCGATTCGAAATTGTCGAAAGGCTCCCCCATCCCCATAAAAACGACGTTTTGGATCGAGGACTTCAGCACATGGCGTGCGGCAAACATCTGCTGGACGATTTCTTCCGGACCCAGATGCCTCTTAAACCCCATCTGCCCAGTATGACAAAAAGCACATGCCATCCGGCAGCCGATCTGTGATGAGACGCAAAGGCTCTTTCTGCTCTGCATCGACATGATGACAGACTCTACCAGATAGCCATCGTGGGTCTTCATGAGAAATTTGGTAGCACGCTCTGTGCTTTGAATCAACGTGACAGGGTCTATATCTACTTTTATCGTCTGCCGCATCTGCTCGTACAGATGGGGGGCATTGCGAAACTGTGGAAGGGTATCTCTGACTTGTCCTTCGCGGATAAAGCATTGATAAAGGGCAAGAGCCTGTGCACGGCCTCTCCCACAGACAGCGTACATGCGGTCAGCGAATTCGTGGGCAGTGAACTGTAGAGGATTGATAAGCGTCATATCTTTTTGAAAAAAATGCACCGAAGAGGGATCGAACCTCTAACCCCCTGGTTCGAAGCCAGGTACTCTATCCAGTTGAGCTATCGGTGCATGGCTATAGGAAGAATCGATAGGAGCATGCTAGCATCCGGCCATGCTTTTTGTGAATGGATTCCGTCATCTATGGCTACTATATCGCCTCTTCGAATCAATGCTCTCGTCCTCCGTGCAACTCCTAGCCGCGGCAGGGTATGGATTGTGCACTGTTTCTCAGAGCAGTTAGGGCGGGTCGTCTTCTCGGCAATTCCAAGGAAAGGCACATCTTTAAGTCCCTTTTGCCTCCTTGAGGCAACGATCACCTTCCAGCCGTCTGATTTTGCTGTAGCACGCGATGTAGAAATCCTCGATACGTTCTCTGAGCTACGCTCTTCTCCTGAAGCGTCAAAAGGAGCTCTGTTCTTACGAGCCATCGTTGAAAAGTGTCTTCCTATGCTCGCGCCATCAGCTGAAGGGTGGCACCTACTCCTCTCCCTCCTCGGACTCCTTCCCTCCTTCCATGACTGGAAAGCAGCCCCTCTTTTGTTTGCCCTGACGTTCTTCGAGCAAGAAGGGGTATTGCCGCAGTCGATCGCCACACTGAAAACAGTAACGCCTGAAGGAAGAGAGAGGGCGGAGCAGCTATTCGCATCTGGGGAAGAGACATGGCGAGCAGCAGATATTCCTGATGACTTATTCGCTGCTGTTATGGAGACCATTGGAGTCGAGGAAGAATATGCGAAAGGGGGGACTTGAACCCCCACGAGGTCACCCTCACTACCACCTCAAAGTAGCGCGTATACCAATTCCGCCACTTTCGCATAGAAAAAAGGAAGAAAGTGACTATATCTTCCCCGGAGTATTGCCATCAACCAGAAAAATTGCTTTGTAAGCGCAACGCAGCAATTTGGACTACGGGGTGAAATGATAGGATTCAAAATGCGTACACTGACAGAAGCTGTATCACAAGTCATCATGACAAAGCCGTAGAAGGCATTCGAGGCGTTCACGGACGCACTGCGCCAGGTCAACCACCACTCCATGAAACCATTCCTCCGGGTACTCCCAAAAGTTGCGACCTAGCTTAAAACATGTCTGTTTCAGGGTCATCAGCGTATCACGGAATGCTAGCCTTGTTCTCGATCATTTCAAAACCGGCTCGAGCGCGCCCCTTCGTCGGTGTTTTTTTTGAAAACCATTTCAAGATGAGCAAGAGGAATCAACACATCTCGGAAAAACGTTTCTCCCTCGGGAGACAGCTTCAGCTCCACCAAAAAGTGTACAAAGTCGAGGTCACCTGTTTTTAAACCGCTTTCGTTTTAGCCGATTTTATGGGCACTTTGACATATTTATACTTGGGTTTGAGTTTGAGAATTTTTCCTCTTTTCTCAACCACCAATGGCACACCAGTGCGAATTGATGTGTCAATAGCTTGTTCGACCCCTCTTCTGTGAGCCTCCAGCAGTATTTCATTAACATCGAGCGGTGTTGTTTTAGGCATGAGCCAACCTCAATATTTCTTGCCAAACCGATTCCTCTTCAATCTCTAACTCACCGCCAATACTTTTTCTAGCAATTATTCTTTGTTGTTCCGATGAGTTATCTAGAATTAGAGCCGTATGAGCAAGTGGCAAATAATGTTGTATAATATTTTTCAATCCCGCCTTGAATCTTCTTCTGATCACCTCTTCAGGCACGTGATGACCACCTTCGACAACTCTATGCTCAACTCGTTTGACGGCCAAATCTGGACTGCTCAACCATAGATATATCAAATTGATTTCATAGCCACTTTGGCATGCATTTCGAAGGTGTTTTACGTAATTTGTCCCTGCAGCCGTGGTTTCAAATGCGAAATTTTTTTTTGCAAAAAGAAGCTCTCTAAGTCTTTGTACCATCAATTTACTGGCCGTAACAGCCTTGCTTTCAGGATGAAGAGGGGCTAGTAACTGCTCGATAAAATATGGACATATCTTGACAAATCCACCCATTTTGTCCAAGTTTTAACTGGCAAAAAATCATAATGCACATCTCCAGATCAAAGCATTTTTGTTTTTTCGCGCTATAGTTCAAACAAAGAATTTAGAAAAAAGTCACGTTCGCCTATCATCTTAAGTTCGATGTACCCTTTGCCTAAAGTCCAAATCAATGTTGCATAGAGGCAACACGCAGTGCCGCA
>CAINFV010000084.1 GCA_903848235.1 Chlamydiia bacterium
GTAACAGAAACCCTTCTCCCAAACCGTCTCACCGATTACCTCTACGCCCTTGCAGAAGGCTTCAACGCATTTTTTAGAGACTGCCATGTAGAAGGGGATGTTCGACAAAACCAACGCCTTGCCCTCGTCACCATTACAGGATGGACCCTTCAAAAAGGATTGAACCTCTTAGGGATCTCTGTGCCGGAGAAAATGTAGCTAAGGGATCATACAGAAATAGCTTTTACAGTTATTTCTGTATGATCCCTAAGACTAGACTTCCAAAGCTGTCTTTTGGAGCGAGACTTCTAATTCTTCTTCGACGATTCTCTCACAGCGAGCCCCTACCGCCTGAAGCTTTTCGACAATACGCTCATACCCGCGGTCAAGGAAATAGACGCCCGAGATCGTTGTCGTTCCTGATGCGATAAGGCCTGCCATGACATAGGCAAAGCCCGCTCGAAGATCGGGGATTGTCAATGCCTGCCCCTTAAAAGGTGTTGGGCCTTTGACGACAATGCTGTGATAATAGCTACAAGAGCCAAATCTGCAGGGCCTGTTTCCAAGACACTGCTTGAAAAGACTGATGTCCGCTCCCATATCCCGAAGGGCACTTGTGAAGCCAAATCGATTCTCATAGACAGTCTCATGGACAACAGATGCCCCTGTAGCCTGTGTGAGAAGAACGGTAAAAGGAGGCTGCCAGTCTGTCATAAAGCCAGGATGGACATCTGTTTCAAGATGAAGACTTCCTTGCAATGGCCCATCATAGAAGAATTCAATGCCATCATGCTTTACTGTGAACCCTCCGCCCAGCTCTCTAATCTTATTGAGAAATGTCATCATGGTCGAATGATCGGCGCCACGGACAAAAATACGGCCCTTGGTCCCTATGGCTGCCATGCCAAGAGATGCCGCTTCAATTCTGTCCGGAAGAACAGAGTGTCCTGTTTCATAGAAGACACGAGTGCCAACAATTCGAATCGTCCTATCTGCCTCAACAGAAATTTGTGCTCCTATCTTTTGCAAGAACAGGATGAGCTCCATGATTTCGGGCTCTACCGCAGCGTTCTGCAAAATAGTCGTCCCTCGTGCTGAGACAGCTGCCAGAATAGTGTTTTCAGTAGCTCCAATAGAGGGATAGGGCAGGCGAATAATCGTGCCCCTCAAGCCATTGTGAGCATGAGCAAAGTATGCGCTTTCACGTTTCATCTCGCGATGTTCAACACATGCGCCAAGCTTCGTCAAAGCATCTATATGAAAATCGACAGATCGGCGACCAATGGCACATCCACCAACGGTTGGTACAATTACATCCTCTTCAGTTCTTCCTAGAAGAGCCCCGATCATTAAAATGGGAATTCTATTCGATCCAGAGAACCTCTGAGGTATATAGGAGGTTTTAATCTCTTTTGTTTGGCAGTGGAGAATGCCAGCTCTGTGATCCCACTCTACTTGCATTCCTATCTCTTGACAAAGCTCGACCGTCACACGAACATCGCCAATATCTGGAACGTTATAAAATGTACATGGTTTATCAGACAGCAGGGATGCAACGAGAAGCTTCGTCATTGCATTTTTTGCTCCCGATGCTTGTACTTCCCCAACTAATGGGACTCCCCCCTCAATTCGCAATTTCTCCATCTCAATTCCTCTGGCCGGCCCGTCAATATATTCTTATAAAACAATAGATCGAATTCACAATTCCTTATACAACCTCTCTATTTTATAGCAAAACTGAAACGGAAAAACATTGCAAGTCGCTTACGGCAAGTAACTTGCAATTCCCAATTCCAATCCAATGATTTCTAATTTCGACCAATATTTCCTCTTGCATCCAAAAAACAAAGAAAATACAATAAGTGGTTCCGATTGTATCTGTAACAAAAATTGCTTAGTACTGAATCGGAGCGATAGCGCTGAAGAGACAAAGAGAGAAAAAAGTTAGTGAGCTCGACTTTGTACAAAGTCGAGGTGAGTATCTTGTATTTTTCTTCAGCGGCATTTGCAAAACTAGCGGATGCGATATGCGAAGCGCCGGCGACGAAGGGCGAGTTTATCTCGACGAAGCCAATAGCGCTAGCTATTGATAAGGAGAAATAAACTCTCTATTCAAGCCGCCGCGAGCAGAGCGCGCCTGCTAGTTTTGCAAATGCCTCTCAGCGCTTTCCTTATGGCCTAAGCAATAACAAAGAAGTGTTGAGGTAGTATGTCCGCAGATGTAAAACCAGAGTTTAGCAAATGGAGAGCCTTTTTCTGGCCAGTCCATGCGTTCGAGCTCAAGAAAATTATTCCGATGCTCTTGATGTTCTTTTTTATCTCGTTTAACTACACGATTTTACGAGATACAAAAGATACCCTTCTTGTGACCTCGTCTGCAGGCGCTGAAGCCATTCCCTTTATCAAAGTATGGGGTGTAGTTCCTGCTGCTATCCTCTTTACCCTGCTCTATGCGAAATTGAGTAACGTCCTCAGCAGAGAAAATCTCTTCTACGTCACCATTACTCCTTTTCTTCTTTTCTTTGCTCTTTTTGTAACTGTTATCTACCCGAATTTATCATCCCTCCAACCGAATGCCTTCGCTGATTCTCTCAAAGCATCTCTTCCCACAGGGGCAAGTGGTTTCGTAGAGTCCATCAGAAACTGGCCTTTTGGGTTGTTTTACATTCTCGCCGAGCTATGGGGAAGCGTCGTTCTCTCACTGCTTTTCTGGGCTTTTGCGAACGATACAACGAAAATTTCAGAAGCAAAACGATTCTATGCTCTGTTCGGCCTTGGTGCGAATTTAGCGCTAGTCGTCTCTGGCCCGACGATCGTTCTCGTCTCCAACATCCGTGATTCTCTCCCCCCCGGAGTAGATGCATGGCAGGTTTCCTTGAATTATCTCATGTCCTTCGTTGTCATCGCTGGGGTTGCTGTCATCGCTACCTACTGGTGGATTAATCGCAACGTCCTCACCGATTCACGGTTCTTCGATCCAAATGAGATCAAAGCACGAAAGACAAAACCAAAAATGTCGATCATTGAAAGCTTGGGATTCCTTGCGAAATCTAAGTACATCCTATGCATTGCAGCACTCGTCATCTCGTATGGCATCTGCATTAACCTCGTTGAAGTAACGTGGAAATCACAGCTCAAGCTGCAATATCCAAACCAAAATGACTACAGCCGGTTTATGGGATATTTCTCGTTCTGCACCGGAGTAGTGACCATCTTTATGATGCTCTTTGTCGGCGGAAACGCGATGCGTAAAAGCTGGGGCTTTGCTGCCATCCTCACGCCAATTGTTCTGTTAATCACCGGAACTGGGTTCTTTACGTTCGTCCTCTTTAGAGGTTCTCTCCCAGACTCTATTGTCATGTTTGGGATAACAACAACACCCCTGTTCCTCGCGGTCATTTTTGGTGCTGTCCAGAATATCATGAGCAAGTCTTCCAAATACTCGCTCTTTGACCCGACCAAAGAGACCGCCTATATCCCGCTTGACCCAGAATCAAAAATTAAGGGTAAAGCAGCGATTGACGTCGTTGGTGCACGACTTGGAAAATCTGGTGGATCGCTGATTCAGCAGGGACTTTTGATCTCCTGCGGTAGCATCGGTGCCATCACGCCATACATCGCCGTCATCCTCTTTTTCTTTATCGGAATCTGGATTGTTGCTGTACGCTCTTTGAGCCGACAGTTCAACCAGCTCACGGGCGTCAAAGCAGGGTCCTAAGCATAAGAAGCGACAATAAGCATTTTTTAGCGTCGCATCAAAGGGCGAGGATGGAAGTATTCCATCTTCGCCCTTTGTATTTTTGTACCTACTCTCAAAAGCCATATGTACGGTATACTGCAGATTACCGAGGCTTTTGCAAAAGCCTCTACCGATTAGAGAGGATTTTGGATGTCTGCAAAGACTCCTCATGAGTTCAGTAGAATAAGAGAATTTTTCTGGCCTATCCACGCATTTGAACTCAAAAAAGTTGTTCCAATGCTCCTTCTCTTCTTTTTTATTACCTTCAATTACACAATTCTTCGAGATACGAAAGACACGCTGATCGTCACTGCTGCTGGTGCAGAAGCGGTCCCATTCATTAAAGTGTGGGGGACGATGCCAGCGGCAATCATCTTCATGCTCGTCTACTCAGAATTAAGTAATTATTTAAGCCGAGAGACCCTCTTTTATCTCACCATCTCCTTCTTTCTCGGATTTTTTGTGCTATTTGCCACGGTGTTGTATCCGAATCGAGAATTCCTGAATCCTCATGAATTTGCTGACCGACTTCAAGCTGTTCTCCCAACAGGCCTTCATGGCTTTGTCGAATGCATCCGCAATTGGACCTATGCTCTCTACGATATCTTCGCTGAACTGTGGGGAAGCGCCGTTCTCGGACTGCTCTTCTGGGGCTTTGCCAACGACATTACCAAAATCTCTGAGGCAAAGCGGTTTTATGCACTCTTCGGTATTGGTGCTAACCTCTCGCTCTTAGTCTCCGGGCCCTTAAGTGTCTCTGTTTCCAATATTCGGAAGTTTGTGCCAGCTGGCGTTGATGCCTGGCAGATTTCTTTAAACTTCCTCACCTGCTTCGTCGTTATTGCCGGGCTGATCACCATGGTAATCTACTGGTGGATCCATCGATATGTTCTAATCGAACCTGTATTTTACGACCCAGATGAGGTAAAAGCCCGAGAGACAAAGCCCAAGCTCGGGCTCATCGAAAGTCTTAAATATCTCGCCTCTTCTAAATACATCCTCTGCATTGCAGCCATCGTCATCTGCTATGGCGTCTGTATCAATCTTCTTGAGGTAACCTGGAAAGCGCAGCTAAAGCTTCAATATCCAGATCCAAATGACTACAACACGTTCATGGGGTACTTCTCGACAGCTACCGGGATCACAACACTCTTTATGATGCTCTTCGTCGGAGGGAACCTCTTACGCAGGAGCTGGAAGCTCACAGCGATGCTCACACCAGCCATCCTCCTGATCACTGGCGTCGCGTTCTTTGGGATCATCCTCTTCAAGGATATGATGGCAATCTCTATCATCGCTCTTGGCACTACCCCTCTGTTTCTCGCCGTCATGGTGGGCACTGTGCAAAATGTCTTGAGCAAGGCTTCCAAATACTCCCTCCTTGACCCGAGCAAAGAGATGGTCTACATCCCCCTTGACCCAGAGACAAAGGTCAAGGGCAAAGCGGTGATTGATATCGTCGGCTCTCGCTTCGGCAAGTCCGGAGGGTCTCTCATCCAACAAGTCTTACTACTCTTCTTTGGCACATTAAGTGCCATCACTCCGTATATAGCTGTCTGTCTGTTTCTCTTTATTGCCATCTGGATAGCCGCCGTCTCTTCGCTGAGCAAACAGTTCGGCTTTATCTCTTTTGTCAAAGCTGGAGAAAAGGTCTAGCTCGAATTCGTAAATCGCGCCTTGTCGTAGATGGTGAGTTCTTTATCATATTTTTTTGCTAATAGAAAATTATTCCAACTACAACTATCATACAAACACCAACTTAATTGTAGTTTTGGAAAAACAGACTAAAAAATCATAAACCTACTGATTCAAGCAAAAATACAAAATGTTCACGAAAAAATCCGCTTTTCTTCTTCCTGTCATAGTAGCGATCACCTTCGGAGGATGCGCTCCATATGCTCCTACTCCAGAACTAACACAACTCCAAATTAGGGAACTTGAAACTCGTCAGTTTGACACGCAAGACACAAAAATGGTCATGAAGACCATGCTGAATGTTTTGCAAGATGAAGGCTTTGTCATCAAAAATGCAGTCTCAGATCTTGGCCTCATCAGTGCTGAGAAAAATATCGATATTGCAGACCCTGCTCCGGAGATGGAGGACCTTTTTTTCAATGATCCAAATTCTTATTGGGCAAAACAACAGAATTATTATTGGGCAAAACAAAAAAAATCTCACTGGGCAAAACAAGAGACTATAGAAGTGTCTGCCAACGTCTCCGAATACGGCACAAGTACGCGAGTGCGCATCAATTTTTCCAAGAAAACTCTCGACAATTTCGGACGACCAATGAAATCGGCCTCAATTCGCGACCCAAAATATTATCAAGAATTCTTTGAAAAAGTCTCGAAAGGAATCTTTATCCAAGAAGAAAATATTTAACTGGACTTTAGCATTTTTTGGGTACCGAGTTCGCAGAGGGTTGTCTCTCAGACGATTGCATTTATCATAGATCGGCCTGGGCAGGCCATCTATGATAAATGCAATCGTCTGAGAGACAACGAATGCGAAATCGGTCTCA
>CAINFV010000085.1 GCA_903848235.1 Chlamydiia bacterium
GGCCCAGTTGCGGATGCGATATTGGGAAGATCTTTTCATTGCTTGTCTCTTTTTTTGCCGTTAGACAGCAAAAAAATTAGACATTGGCAGTCTAAAGAGCAACCTCTATCCCATCCGCTTTTTCATTTACGCAACAACGCCCTTTTCTTATCGTTCGCCTAGATGGCGGCGCAACGTCAAATGACTTTGAGAAAACGGAAAGGCGTGTTACTAAGAGACAAGGTTCGGCTAAACATTTTAAATCTATTTTTGATTGACGCTGGAGGAAAGTTATGACAGAACCATCAAGCAGTTCTGGTCTCCCTATAGGTGAGGGCATCTCTGCTGCGCCACTTCCAGAAAATGGGCAAAAGGTTGGTCAGTTACCTTTGGAAGGGTCTGGCGAACATGCCGTGCAAGCGCTCAAAGAAGAAGATGAACCCCCACAGCGGAGAGAGGTTGATATCATCAAAGGTTTGTCCGAAGAGACACTAACTAAAGGTGCACAGCCTGTCCATGGGTTCTTACGCCCCTTTTAGGTGCAGCAGGATTTTGGACAAATGCCGAGGAGCTAGCTCAGGTCATCCTTGGGATTCAAGAAGCTCTTTCAGATATACCCGATAAACGTCCTCCAGGAAAAGAGCCTCCTATTATTAGCCGCGAGTTAGCAGAAGAGATGATGAAAGGGACAGATGAGAGTGAGAAAGTGACTGGAGTGAAAGAGCGTGCCTATGGACTAGGGATTGGGATCGATGGGAAAGCGGAGTCTCAGTATTTTCTTCATGATGGAGAGCTCGATGGTGTTAGAACCTGCTTGAGAGGCAATCGTGATAAGGGGGTTATTGTTTTAACAAACTCCAACAATGGCAAGCATCTGTATCGTGAAATTGTAGGGAGTGTTGCTAGAGTCTATGGTTGGCCAGAGGCGGACGCATTGTCAATCATGGAGGCAAAGGTGAAACAAGAAGAATATTTTTCTACACCCTTGAATCAGCTTCCCTTGGATCAGGCTCAAATGAAGGTGGAGAGTTGGGCTGACAGGGCTGCAGGAACATGGGTAACGTTGGATGACGAGAGTAAAAAGCATAGTGTTGACGTTTACTGTGAGGGAAGCAAATTATTTATAGATATTGATGGGGGGAAGGCACAAGAAGAAGGAAAAACGTATGAACTTCTTCCCTTAGGCGAAAAGGTGGCGTGCTTTCGACTTCATTCTCCAGGTCCATATGAGGTATGTCGTGTCGAGGAAGGAGGAGAAGGGATAAGTATTAATGTGGGTGGTGTTAAATATACACGTGCTTCTTGATAATGCGCCTGTGTTTGAGGGCTTTTGTGCAAACGACGATTCACGACCCAAAAGTTTTATGCCGTTCTGAATGGTATGTGAACACGTCAGATTGTTATAATGAAAAAGCTCTTGGAGAAGATCCGAAGGCTGTCGCTCATTTCCGAGAGATCAAATTTTTCTTCCCAAAGACATGCTCAGTTTTCTCAGTAGTATTTGTGCATTTTTGGCTTTTGAGATCTTCTTTTGTAGGAATTTCTGAGTCTTGAGAAGGATTTGATTCTGTTGTTCCTTCCAAAGCGAGTTGTTTGGCTGACCGTCCTGCCATAGGGCCAGCCTTGATGCGAATCGAATTTTTTCCCTCACCCTCAACTTGGTCTGTGTATTGCTGCCATCGGACTATGTCTGATTTACGTTTTCGAATTTTTAGATCATCAGGATCCATCGTTTCCTCCTATATGAGAATCTTCAGGTAGGGAGACAGGAGGAGAATCGTATCCTTCAACGCTATGGAGCTTGGGAAGCTCTCCTCATTCTTCTCTTGGCAGATAACATTTCAATGATTTTCTTCGCCATTACTTGATGGGTGCTTTCATTTTTTTGAAGGGCTTTTGAACTTTTTGGACTGAGGCATCTATGTACATTCTGGTTTTGATGGGAGAAGAGGGATCTTAAAATTTATCACGCAATTGGGTTATCGTCCTAGGGCTACTATGCAGGCACTTCTGAGCTTACTGTCCTGAGCACAATGGTTTGACTTTTTTGAAAAATCAGAGCATTCTCGTCGGGAAGCTATTCACGAGGACTATCGCGGGAACAAAAGTACCTACAACTCGATGGAAAGCTAAACAATTTACTATGAATGACATGACTGACCAAAAGAAGCGATTGGTTCACGAAAAATCAGCTAAGAACGCCATTATTCCTCGAGACTATGCGTCTGTTTTAGAACGAATCAAAAACGACGTTCAACAATCTCAGCTACGAGCTGCCCAATCAGTAACGCAAGAGCTCATTATGCTCTATTGGCGTATAGGCAAAATCCTTTCTGAAAAAGTGACAGAGGAAGGTTGGGGTGCGAAAACTGTCGAGCGGCTTTCAAAAGACCTGTGTACAGGCCTCCCCGACATATCGGGATTTTCCTTTAGAAATTTGAAGTACATGCGCCAATTCGCAGAAATGTATGCGGATTCTAATTGGGCAGCAGTTGTTGCCCAAATTCCATGGGGTCACAACATTGTCCTCATGGATAAGGTCACCACCATAGATCAAAGACTCTGGTACGCGCAGCAAACGTTGGAGAATGGCTGGAGTCGATCCGTGCTTAGTATGTGGATTGAATCAGACCTGTACAGCCGACAAGGAAAGGCAATAACGAATTTCAAGCATACAATTCCAAGCCCACAATCAGACCTAGCCGAACAAACTCTCAAGGACCCTTACAACTTTCAATTTCTTGCCTTGGAAAAAAAGTTTAGAGAAAAAGAGCTAGAGCAAGAGCTAATCGATCACATTCAAAAATTTCTTCTCGAGCTAGGCGAAGGTTTTGCATTTGTAGGAAGGCAATACAAGGTTGAAGTGTCTGGAAAAGAGTATTTCATCGACCTTCTCTTCTATCACCTTAAACTCAGATTTTACGTGGTCGTGGAGCTTAAGGCGACTGAGTTTGACCCAAGAGATACAGGTCAACTCAATTTCTATCTATCTGCCATTGATGATCTTTTGAGGCATCCAGACGACAACCCTACAATAGGGTTGCTTCTCTGCAAAGGGAAGGATAAATGTACCGTTGAGTATGCCTTGCGGGACGTGCGAAAACCAATAGGGGTAGCAGACTATCAGGTGAAGTTGGTTGAGTCGTTGCCAAAGGATTTGAGAGGCAGTTTGCCTACGGTAGAAGAAATTGAAGCAGAGTTGGGAAACAGCCTTTAAAGTTAAATGTCTGGAAAAAATGGGACACTGGTGGGACAGCAACAAGAAATAACTGTCAATTTTTCAAAACAATTCTCAACACAAATTAGGCCATAATCGTCTCAATATTAGGTTGATACGTATTGAGGATGGCTGATGGAGATTGGATTTTGGCTGACTGTAAATCCCTCGTGTCACGACTCAGCTGATTCGAGTCCAACTACCCCCATAGGCCCCTCTGAAGGATGATTTCGTGTTTTTTATAGCCTGTCTATTCATCGTCGTTTGACACGGGTGGGACAGCAATACTCAACACATCATTCATCTCTAACTTACGTTTCATGCGTTTTTTCTTTGTGGGGAAACTATTCATTGATGTACAGAGATTGCTTGAACGAAGCTAGGAGTTTATATGGCTATTCATCAATCACTTCCTCCACTTTTTCCATGGACTGGAGATTCGTCACCCGGCCCAGAGGAACAGTATATTGAAGAAGAAGCAAGGGTAAAAATCGTCAAAACCTCGCAAAAGCTTTTCGCGGCAACATCTGACAGTGAAAAAGCCGCCTTACTCCATAAGCTTCGACGGCAGATCTCGCATTTGAAGGCTATTTCAGGGAATCTTTCCTCTGATTTTATCAAAGGTGTCAAGAAACAGGTGGAAGATCTGTCAAAAGCTGCTCTCCACCAAAAGCATCCAGAACAGGTCGATCTGCAATCCGAATGCCAACATCTGCTCTCAGAACTTGACCCCTCTCACTCCTTAGGACCTCTGAAAAAACTGGCTCGCTTTCACCTTCAGCATCATGCAATAGCACACTGTCTTGAAGTCTTACAGGAGATGAGTCCGAAGCTTCCAGTGGCATTGCAGCAGCGAATTGCTCAAATCAAAGACGTTCCTATTGGACAAAAAACAGAACGTGCCGTCCAATCGTTATGCCGCACGGTCATGAAGGTCAAAGAGGGTCTCCCTATCTCTCCGAATGAACAGCAAGGGTTGGTGGAGATAGACAAGATGTTCATATCGGGCGATGTCTCCCCTGTCGACGCGGCTACCGCCTCTGGTATTGCAGACCTTCTTGTCACTGCCAATGGCAATCTAACACTCAACAAAGCTCTCAGAGAAAAATCCACCACGACACCTGCTGAACAGTTTCTCATTCGCTTCTCCTATGCCACTCACTATGAAAAAAAGGCTCGCACCGCCCTGGCAAAACTCCAGCACATTTTTGCCAATGACTCAATTCAAGCGTTTCTTGATGCAACAAAGTCCTGTCATCAGTCCACATTAGCACTCAAAGCCTTTCTTCAGCAGTTGGTCGATGCCCCTCCAGCAGGAACTACTCCACAAGTCAGAGACGAGTTAAGAAAAGCTGTCGACGAAGTCCCAGCAACATTGCTCGGTTGGCATTGGCTAGAAAGCGCCCCCAGCTCTTTGTCATCAATAAAAGCACTTCTTGAACTCCTTCCTGCAGGCTCGGTCCCTGAAACAATATTCGCTCATCTTCAGAATGCACAAACACAAGCGACGTTGATCAAAAATTCGTGTGTTCCAAAGATGCACAAGCTCGCAAAAGAAATCCCCCAAGAACAACGGGTGACAAGGGAAGAGTTAATGATTCTTGCGAGGTATTCAGATCTTATCACTCCTATCTCACAAATACAAAAAATGACGAGAAGAGAGACAGGAAACAACTGTTTCAATGACCTGACTCAGACGTTTATCTCTATTTCAGAGTCTATGTGGCAAACCGAAATAGTGTTTCACACACTTCCCGGATTCCAACCTGGCGATGTTCTATTAGACATTGAGGAACTCGAAAAAAAGCCATCTCAGACACTCTGGTCTAAGGAGAGAAAGCGCCCTGGCTTTCACCCATTAATCCCTTTCCAATTGCTGTATGAAGGCATAACAAAAGGAATATGGGCCATAGGGCCCTATTTCGTTGGGAAAGTCAGGCATGCGTCCATGACATATTCAGAGCAAGGCGCTCTAGGGGCAACAGAGGTGTTTGCGAAAGGTTTTATACAAGCGTACATGCCAGTTAGGACTGGAATGAAACGGATTGGATATCGACCAAACTTCGAGTCCTCTGTGACAGAGCAAGGCAAGAAGTTACTTCAGAAACTCTGGCCTGAGTCGATGACCGAGACTTTGCATCAACAGTATGCAGCAGAAGTACATAAGATCATGAGAAGCCAGCGCCGCCGGTTTTCCCTGATGTATACCAATCCGATACGTGCTTGGGAGAGCCTTGCCCGAGATCTCGCAGAAAAAGGGTGGAAACAACCCTACGGCCTCAAGTTCGTACTTGCGCCTCTTGCAGGGCTACTACGTCTTGTTGGAACAGCAGGACTCACTCTGTTTTGGGCTCCTGTCACTCTCTACAAAAAAATTCGACATCAGAACATTTTTCCTTCCGCGTCAAACATCGACATTGTCTGCTCTGAATATGTACTAGAGCTTGCCGCCAATGCTCAAAAGCAATTAGAAAAACTTCTTATCGAAAAACTGAAAAAACTAGAAATTGTGGGAGAAAATGAACAGGTACAGCTTTTTCATCCTCTCATCCCCCCAAGGTTAGACATTCGAACTGTGCACCCAAAGAAACTACGCTCCATTCTCAAAGCCGCTCACTACACAAAGCTCCCGACGCCTCTTGGTATAGAGTTGATTCTGCAAGAATCTCCACCTTCTCATCCAAAAACCCAAAAGTGAAGAGTTTTTGAAATAATGCGCAGTATGAGATACTCGACTAGACTTTGATAAAGGACTGAAAAAGGATAAGTCAAACGATTCGGATGAAAAGAGATCATTGGCCTTAATTCGTAAACGCGGCTAAGCCTGCCCAATCGATTGAGTTATTTTGTTCCAGTTCCTAAATGTGTTATCACTTGTTCTTAGATACGGAGACCCTTATGTGTCGTCTGCCCATCGTTTTTCTTTGCGGCCTTTTTCTCACGGCCGGACCTTGCATTGCGACCGTCGTTCCTCCTGAACGTGCTACGGCAAATGTCTCTGAAGTTCCTGTTGCCGCCCTCTCTTCCTCCTTTCCGCCACGTGGCGCCATTTGGGTGAGGGCAAAAATCATCCAACAGACTGACGATGACACCTATCTGATACAGGATCAAACAGGAAGAATCACCCTGTTTTTACCATTAGAAAGCCTTCTCTCGTTAGGTCTGCATCCAGGGATGGAAATTTTAATCTATGGCACCGTCGATGTCAGTCCTGTGACGCCAGAGAAAAATGAGTTTTATGCAGAGAGGATTCTCCTGCCGCCAAAGAGCGAAATCCGCGAGTAGTGCCAATTCCTTAACTAGATTTCGCACTTCAAGCCATGGGCTTGAAGTGCGAAATATCTATTCACAGTGCAAATAGCGATAAATTCAGGATTACAAGGCGATGCTCTAAACACATTTGTCGTGTCAAATGACGTCTAAAGATTTCGCGAGAAAATAGGCACAGATCAGAAGAAGTCCAAAAGCAACGATCCATAACACACTCGGAACACCCTTTACACCGGCTCCTGGATGGCCCCGTGTCTCAAGCGTCCCAATGCCGTATGAAAATTCTTGTGTGAGAGGGCGACGGAAGATCTCTGAGTTTTCGGTGATAATTCGATCTCCATCAAGACCCAGAAATGCCGCATATTGACGGACAAACCCTTGCGCATAAACCGGGGAGATCAGCTTATCCATTTGTCCCGCTTCTATTGCCTCGAGGTACATCGTACGAATAGAAGTAGCGCTTTCCACATCCTTCAGCGACACCTTCATCTCCTTCCTGCGCTCTGCAAACTGACATCCAACACCTAGTATATCTTCAGTCATAATTCTCTCTTCTTTCCTTCGATGGATCTTCGAGCAACGCTCATTTTTGATATCATGATCATAGCGGAAAGATATATTGAATAGCACTTTATAAAGACAAAAGGAGGTCAACGCCGAAATCTCGACTTTGCCGCCGCTGCAATGGCTCTTCTCAATAGGAAGTTTTGGATTTGCCTGCCTTGTCTTTTCAGTCCCTTAATACCAATGGCCGCCTTCGGCAAAGAGGGCATCGATCACCTTCCTTGCTGTGCCCTTGTGGGCTTCTGGAATATAGATCGGCTTGCGCACTCCCAGGCCACTGATATCCCAAATTCCAAGTTGATCGGCGTGGACGATCCAGTGGCCTTGTTTTGGGAGTATAGTCCCAAAGACCAGGATTTGTCGGTGGAGTCGATCAAGAATATCGTGGATTGCAACACCTGGCATGCTCATGATAATCATGTCGCGACGGTCTTCCTGTCTGTTATGCACATAGCATATTTTCTGCCAGTGTAGCGAGGCGTGCTCTCCTGTAATATCTGCCACTAGCGTCGATAAATCCGATTCGCATACACCAATTTCCTTCATAGAAAAGATGAACACGTTGATGTCTTGATATCCTTCATCAGAAAGGTCTGAGAGCGCATACAGAAGTGGCCCTGAGATGAAAATGGGATTGGAAGCCGAAAGTTGAAAGCGGAGGGAGTTTTCTTTAGCCCTAGGGTTGCTTTTTTGTGCAGCGACGATAGTTTTCCGTAACGCCTGAATTTCTGGAGAAGAGGTCAAGACCTGTAATTTTCCCTGGGAATCAATACGAAGACTTTCTTGGCGGTACGAGACAAAAAGATGTCCCTTCGGGGTGAGAAGTTTCCGGGCTGTGGATATTGTATTCCACGTGTTTTCCTGAAATGAGGGGAGGAGATAATAGTCTACAGCGTAGCAGCAGTGGAACATCGAGGACTTGCACGCCGCTAACGAGGTATAAAAAGAAAGCGTAAGCTGGACACCTTCATCTTTGAGGGCCTTGGAAAGTTGGAGTAACCCATCCACAGACTCTTTGGTCAAATATTCATCCACGATGGTCAAATCGATATGAGTTCTACCGCTTCGAATCAATTGACCGACAATGTGCCAGTCTTCCAAATAGCCTGTGCAGCCAAGGCTGAGGAGTCGAACAGGAGAATCATGAGGTTCTTCTGCCACAGATTGGTCAATGTCAGCAAGGATTTCAGCCTCAATGTTCTTTCGGACTGGGGATGTTTTCCTGTTAAAAGAATCATTATCTCCACCCCACTCTATCAAATGCAGCATAGGAAGGCTTGTGAGGTTCTCAATACATTCCAAGGCCTCTGGGTGATCTAAAGCTTCCATATACCATGCCAAGACCCCGTGGTCAGCGCATAGTTGTTTCCATTCTGTTTGCGGGGATGTTTTTCTTGTTGGGGGAGAAGTCTCTTCCTCAGCGGAGGTTATAATGGGAAAAGCCGCAAGTACCAAAAGACCGAGAACTCGTTTCCACATATTTTCACTCCTAGGTTGGAAAAGGAGTGATTACAGTAGTTACCATTAGGCGGCAATGTCAAGAACAAGGTTGGAGAGCTATACCTCTTCTTGTCGAAGAATTGAGAATTTGCCAACGCCGAAAGCCACAGGTTCAATTCTGAAAAAAATGGCACGCTATGAGCGTTGTCATGACGGAAAATCGAAAATCCACTTGAAAATTATTCGACTTTTAATAAGCATTTTTAACCGAAAAACGGTATCATAATTAATGAATTCTAACACAGGACGTTTTAATGGCTTTAAAAACCGAATTCATTCCAATAGATAGCCTATGCGAACGATTTACTATTGCCGTTAACAAACCACAAACAATTCTAACCGAACATCTCGAACCAATCCCAGGCCGCCTGTCATCCTGCCTGCACGATGCAATTTTTGCCACAACACTGCAGATTTTGACGAGTACACAAGCCTCGGCTATTTCAAATCAAACCCTTCTGATCAAGCTTCGAGACATCATTCATGCCTATATTGAAAAAGTGGAGACCGCCGCGAAACTTGCATTAAAAATTGGGCGAAAAGCGACAACCTTCAATCCAGAAAGAGTGCAGAGAATCTTCGACCGCATCAAGGAATTACATACTGAGGTCTGCAAAGGTGAACCTCCCCAACGGCTTATCACTCCCGAAGATCTGAAGGAAATGCCGCTTCAGATAGATGCCGATTTCATCGAACTTCGTGGATACGTCTGCACCATGGCTACGGAATGGCATCTGTACAAAGCATTGGCGCTGGCATCAACCGCTATCGCCACCACTCAACAACTCGAAGGCGAGCTTCTAACACAGCAGTACCGTTTGAGCCGAAGTGAAGACGGCCTTTTCATCATACCACCACAAACTCATTTCGAAGCACCATGGCCCATTCTTCTTCTTGCATTCCGCTTAGACAAATTTAAAGGTGGGGGCATAGAAAACCCCCTGATCTACGAAAACCTCATCATGAAAATTGTAAAAGCAAAAGAATTCTATCCTCACCAAGCAACGGTTCTAAGCGGGTTACTCACTGCTGCACGGTATGGAGAAATGCAACGTACGTCCGCACTAATGGTGCAGGAGACGACAAAGACGTTGGCCATGTTCCGAGAAAGAGTTCCCAAGGGGGCGTGGGGAACAGTACTCTCTTTTCTCATTGAAAGCCTCGATGGGATGAAAGCTAAAAACCTTGAACTCGAGAAGGAAGCAAAGACGATCTTTGGCACACCCTACCCAACAGAAGAGCTACGAAGTGAGGCTGGGGAGTGCCTCGCACGTCAAGAGGCTGCAAATCTCGTGGAGATCGGCGGCATCTTCTCACAAGGAGTTGCCTCATTCAAAGCAATCCTGCCTGCCTTCGCGGATTCTTATATTGCGCTATTCTCCAAGCTAAAAACATACAAGACAAATCCTTGCCAGCGGCGAGAACGAGATCGTCAGAGCGCAAAGATACTATTTACGCCTGCTATCCCCTCCCCAATTTTTCTCGACACCAGCGTGTTTGCCCCGTATAGCACCCCTCATTTCCCCTCTGAAGAGGCTATACAACAGTTCACACAGCCCTCTATTTCGACCCGAATCGACGCCATCATTCAGCGCTACGAAGAAAGAAAATCTCTCTCCACCAGCATGCACACACAACGGGATTTCTTACCGAAGAATGTATTTTCATTTTCTCGAATGCCACACGTCGCATCTAAACAGAAGCTTTTGTCAAAACACAAGATGCCTTTTTGCCTCACTGAGGAAGCTTCTTCTTGTCTCACCACTTCTCCTCCCCTACTTTCATCCCCCCTACCAGTCGCATATTTCCCGCCGATCGCTGCCGCCGAAGCGGCTGTAGAAGCATTCTCAAAGCTTTCGCTACAGCAACGACTTCCTCCTTCATCTTTTAACTTTCAAGTTGGAGACCGGCTATCTCCTTCTTTTCAATTCTCTAGGCACGTCCTGAGATGGAAAGATCCAAAACTCGACCCCTTCCGCTACGACCCTTGTTATCGAGATACGCATTACTCACCTGAGGTACGAGAGGCGATCCGTTTTCAACACACCCCGCCTTTGGCGCTGCTCAAGGTTATTCTCGATTACGGAGAGAAATACATTCATTCCGACAGTGTTAAGGAGAGCTACTACCTTCCCAGTGAAGCTACGTGGTATGATGACTCTCGACGGTTTGAAAAAGGAGTGGTCACCGTTGGGCGGAATCGATACACGGGGGAGATATTTCATTATACCTTTTCCCAACAAGCGCCTTCGA
>CAINFV010000086.1 GCA_903848235.1 Chlamydiia bacterium
CAAGCATATGGACTTGAGGTACAAATTTTGCGGAGAAGTATAAAAAAGATCAAAATTTTTTATGTTCAGACTGAGCACAACATCTCTGACATCTTTACAAAGCCACTCGCAACAGTACGATACAGAAAGCTACGTGCAGCCTTGGTAACAAACATCTCACACATCATCTCAAACCCATCTTCAGCTCAATCAGTAGCACGTCACCTTCAAGAATTTCTTTTTGCATAAACAGAAGATGGTAAATTTTTCGTGATAAGGTAAAATCGCTAAAGTATTTTTGTGGTAAACAGCGATCTCAATTTATGTCAAGACGTGTGTATATATTTTCTTTTTCCAAACTCACGCCTCGATCTTTCTTGGTCATAAACCTCAGGAGGAGCTATCGAGTATTTTCTGTTTCTCTCATTTAACAACAACAAGATTTGAGGAGGAGCTTTAGAATGTTCAAAACAAACTAAGCAAATCTTTTGGAATTTTTACAGCTAGAAATATTTGAGAAGAGATTATATGCACTTAATTTAAAGTCGGCCGGAAAGCGATTCTGTATTGAAACTTTTACTCAAAGTGTGAAGTGTCACATTGAATGGTTTGAAGCATGAACTTCAACTTGTAAAATTAAGAGCTTCTGCTCACTCGCTAAAAATTGACTTTTACTTTTACACCTTCTAGCCTAGTTGCTAACTCAGTGTGAAGTAAACTCAAGTTAGTTTTAAGTTAGAAAAGACTTGGAATTCGAAATACAGCATTCAACTGGGTTTTGGGCAGCTTTATACGTTTCACTACTCTGCGCATCTACTGAAAACCGGACGCGGTCGATCAGATGGAAGCAACTAATCAAGCGAACATGGTACTGCAGTTACCCAGATTTAAGTTTGATGGACGAAACCGCCAGGAGTTTCGTAGGAACTGGCCTCAAGTAGCGAGGCATTATGACATTCAAGGGATTATCGATGGAACGGAACCTCAACCTGCAGCGGATGCGGAAGGTCGAGCAGATTGGGATCTTAGGAATCAGCTCGCGTTGGACAAGCTGAAGTATTATGTCAGCGACTCAATCCATGCTATCGTCTGGAAGGGGCAGGAGAATCTAACTGCTAAGGACTACTATGACACGATGAATACATTGTTACTAAGAACGACAACTAGATCAATTGTACAGCTAGAGAAATGTTTAAACAGCTGCAGAATGCGTGACGGGAGACTTTTGGAATGGATGTGCGCGATGGATAACATCTATGTCGAGTTTGCACAGGCGGGAGAGCCTAAATCAGATGCAGCTATGAAAGCTCATGCGATGGCCAAGTGTGGCAGGAAATGGGAAGCGATAGGAATTTTTTTGGGACAGGATGACGGAATAAGTTACGTTCAATGGCAGGCAGCCATGTTGGAGAAGGAGCGTGAGATGGAAGAAACAGGAACTATTGGGGTCAGAGATTTGGCCAGCCAACTAGGAAGTAACAATCAAAGTAATGAAGGTGCTTATTCAACCAGCACACAGCAGGCATGGAGAGGATCAGGGAATCCAATGAGGGGAGGACGTAGAGGAGGAAGATACCCCAGTCGTGGTCGTCACCCCATCACTTATTTCACTCAAGGACACGCAACAGGAAACAGAGCATATGGAAACACTACCCGTACAAACAGAACTACAAACAGAGGACGCAACTACAGAGCACAGTCAAATACCAACAACACACAACGAGGGGGCTATACACTTAATGCAGCGAGGGATTCTTGTTATACATGCGGACAGACGGGGCATCTAGCTAGGAATTGCCCGAGTAATACAACTTGTTTCAGGTGTGGGGGATCAGGACATCTTGCTAGAGATAGTGCAACACAAAGCAACAGAGCTAACGCAACTCTCACTAGTTACCAATTGGTGTTACTTCATACGATATCGATGAATATTCATGACTACACACAAGGATTCGGGGCGATCAATATGATGATCACAGTTCTGGAAAATGACGATGCTGCTAAAGTTTTTTCAGCATCAATTGATCAGGCTCATGTCGCAAAACTAGACAGCTGTTGCACACGCCACATGACTGGCTATTACGCTCTAAAGAATGCAAGGCCAAACAGAGTACCGGTAATGTTTGGAAACAAAGAAAAGCTCTTCTCTACTCATGTTGGGACAATGGTGTTAAGCAATGGTGTGGAGCTAGAAGACTGCCTTTTCGTGCCAGGACTGATGTGGACTCTGATATCAGAACCAAGAATCGAGCAAGAGGGAGGGTCAATGGCTTCTGCGAAAGGTACACGCACTATTTTCGATGCTTCTGGTGCCTTAATTATTTCTGCTGCTCTCACTGAAAACACTTACTTGTTGAGTCAACAAACATACCCAATCTCATACGTAGAACAGGCGAATAATGCTCTTGCTGATGCACCTATTGCAAACACAGCTGACCTATGGCACTGCAGATTGGGTCACCTCAATTACCAAGACATGGCAAAGCTGAAAGCAGTTGCAACTGGCATCGAGTTTTCGGGTGAGTTGTCTTTCTGTGAGGACTGTGCGCGAGTGCACGTGAAGTCCACCAACAAACCATATATCAACGCCGGAGAAAGACCAACCAAGCCAAGGCAGACGATTTGCTTCGATGTGAAGAAACATGCAAGATCCAGTGGAGGTTTTGAGTATTCTCTGGATATCTGGGACAAATTCTCAGGAGAAGAGTGGACCTTTCCACTAAGAAGAAAGTCTGACGCAAGTCATAAGTTGCAGTGTTTCATCTGTTCTCTTGAAAACACGGGCAAACCAATCTACGTTTTAGAGATGTGTGTCTCAGACCACGGAGGAGAATTTATGGACACTCCACTGCAAGAATTTCTAGAGATGCGCGGCATCTTTCATATGACAGCACCAAGTCACACTCCGAATTACAATCCTGCAGAGTCCCGAATGAAAGGACTCAACCATATGCAGTCACTTCTTCTTAAACAAGCGAACTTTCCACTATCCAAATGGCCTCTGGCACGACAATGTGCCACATTTATCCGTAACAGAACTCCTAAGCGTTCCAACTATGCCAACAAGACCCCTTATGAAATGTTTTATGGTCGGGCTCCGGATTTATCTTCTATGAGAGCCTTTGGTTCTCCTTGTTTTATTCACATTCCTTCTGCCATGCGATCGAAATTGGATGACGCAGCAAAACCAGCGGTGTTCGTAGGATATTCGGAGAAGCGGAGAGCATACATGGTTATCGAGGACGGACGAGAAATTGTTTCTTACGCGCGCAGCGTTATCTTCAACGAAATACCTATCGTCAACAAACTTTCTGGAGTTAATCTTCTTTCTAGCCCTTTTGATCCGCCAGCCAAACAAGCAGATAGCGATGAGGACGATTATTTCTCTTATCAACCTGAACTACACTCAGAAACAAAGTGGCCACGACAAGCCGTGGAAATTGAGAAGAAGGCGGCATTCAAGTCTAGAACACCTTATAAAAACCAAGACCCAACTCACAGAGCTCAACGATCAATATCCTTTTCAGAATCAATCTCCCCGGCACCACCAAAGGACAATAGACCAAGAGGTAAGCATTCGAGATTAAGACGGGAACTGTCTCTGGCAATTTCAAACTCATCTGCTGTATGTAGCATTGTTCATCAAGAACCTGAGCACACTAACCATTCGGACTCCGACTTACCAGATTTAACTTGCACTTCTGAAGACAGTGATGACGAGGAGGATGAAGACGACGATTCATTTTTTGGATGTCCATCGAACATGAGATCAAAGTTTGGAAGCAATAATAAGTTCTTGGATACCCAGTGGGGAAAAAGTCTACCACCAAAAGAGCAAAGTACCGTCAACAATGTTGTTATGGGAGCGGAGGTATGTCCTTTGGAGCCAAGAAATTTAGATGAAGCACTGAATTCAGAAGATAGCGAACATTGGAAATCTTGAGGCAATAAATGAAGAGATGAGGCAGCATGGACTGAATGGTACTTTTGGCCCTGCCAAAATTCTACCCCTTGGCTTCAAAGCAACTACAACTAGATTCTTATTCAAGACG
>CAINFV010000087.1 GCA_903848235.1 Chlamydiia bacterium
TGAGAGACAACGAATGCGAAATCGGTCTCAAAAAATGCTAAAGTCCAGTTCAACGTATTTGGATATACAGCAGTTTCTTCACAACCTTTTCCAACGCCTCAACACATCGATCTATATCGTCAAAGGTATTGTAAAATGCCAGTGAAGCACGCGTCAGAGCCGTCAGCGACAGGCGCGCAAGGAGCGGCTGGCAGCACAGATGTCCTGAACGAACGGCAATCCCCTCCAGGTCGAGAAGCGTCGCGATGTCAAGAGGATGTGCTCCCTTGATGTGAAACGATTGCAAAGGCCCTCGGGGAAGTGCTGTGCCAACAAGCTGAAGGGAAGGGATGGAAAGCAGGCGGCTGGTGAGATAGAAGGAGAGCTCCGTTTCATATTCATGGATCGCGGGGATAGACAGCGCGTTCAGATAGTCAACGGCCGCTCCAAGACCGATAGCTTCAGCTATCGGCGGCGTTCCTGGTTCAAATTTCAGGGGAAGCTCTGCCCATGTACTCGAGGAGAAGGTAACAGTGTCTATCATATCCCCCCCTCCTCGTGTTGGGGGGAGACTGTCGAGAAGCGATTCTCTGGCCCACAGGACGCCAATACCTGTCGGCCCGCACATCTTATGGGCTGAGAAGGCATAGGCATCACAGCCAAGAGCTTGCATATCGAGCGGGATATGCGGCGCTGCCTGAGCGCCGTCGACAAGAAGATAGGCGCCATACTCATGGGCCATAGCGGCGATGATGGATATGGGGTTGATCGTCCCTAAAGCGTTAGAACAGTGGGTAACGGCGACGACGGTGACATTCCCCAAAGAGAGAAGCTCTCGAAGGGCATCGAGGGACAAAGCGCCTTCCGGTGTGATAGGAATTCGCTCTAGATGTGCTCCTGAAGAGGCAGCAGCAATCTGCCATGGGATGAGATTTGAATGGTGTTCCATCTCTGAGACGAGGATGCGCGACGATGGTTTCAGAAAAGACCTAGAGAAGCTATCGGCAAAGATATTGATGCTGTCTGTAGTGCCCTTTGTGAAGATGACTTCAGACGGAGACGAGGCATTGATAAATCTGGCTATCTTCTCTCTAGCATTATTATAGAGGTCTGTTGCCAAGAGCGCCTTCCGATAGACAGCACGGTTGACGGTAGCATAGCCAGTTTCGTAGAAGTCCGACATTGCTTTGATGACAGCAGAGGGCTTGTGGGATGTTGCTGCAGAGTCGAGATAGACTGATTGTGACGCCATAATGGCGGGGAAGTCCTCGCGAGCTTTCAAAAAGCGCTGATGAAGGTGATGTTTCATGATGCTCCTTTAATAGTGTCGACGATAGAGCAATACATCGCCTCTTGGGCGGCCTTCGGCAGCTTACAGATAATCTCTTCACAAAACCCTTCGATGAGAAGACGTCGAGCGTCGCTCATGGCAAGGCCTCGTGAGGTGAGGTAAAAGAGCTCTTCTTGATCAATAACCCCACTTGTCGCTCCATGCGCCGCTATCACGTCATCGGCGAAGATGTCAAAGCATGGCTTGTTCACCGTCTGTGCAGCAGCACCAAGAGTGAGAAAATGGCTGTGCTGATGGCTATCGCTCTGTTGCGCTTCTTTGCGGATGACAACGTTGCTTTCAAAAGAGCCAAGGCTTGTGTCGGCAACAAGCCCTTTGAAGAGCTGGCGGGAGCTGGTATGCGCTGCCTGATGGTCTACGAGCAGCTTAAAAGAAGACTGATGATGGAAAGAGAGTGTTGAGAGCCCTAAGAGTGTCGCTGACGCTCCTTGTTCTTCCAATAGTATCGTCGCGGTATGCCGCGACAGCGGTGCTGACGCCGCGTAAAGAGCCGTCAGGCTAGCGTTGCCCTTCACAGAGGCGCGGAGGGAAGAGCATGTAGCAGGAGAGGGCGTGATGTCAAGTCTGGTATACATCACAGCCCCCCCATCGCCGATATCAACGGTCAGATGGCTGTTGATAAATCCTGCTGAAGCACTACTTTCGATGATCTGTACAGATGAGTTTTTACCCACAGAGATGTGAAGGCGGGGCATGGCATAATGCGGCGCTGCTTGGGTTTTGAGAAGATGGAGGATGTGAAGAGGGATGTCAATAACGGTGTTTGGGGGAATATCGATGAAAAGAGCGTCTTGGTACAAGGATCTGGCAAGAAGAGAGAGAATATCATCATCATGAGCGGAAAAAAGATGCCATGATGTATGGAGGGCAGCTGTATATGGATCTTTCAGAGAAGAGAGCGTGAAGAAAGAAATCCCCGGGATAACAGGCAGCTGATGAGGCCAGAGGCCATTATTAGAGGCAATCAGATGTGGAGAGTACACGTCGTAAGAAAGACATGCGTCTGGCAATGGACATTTACACAGAGAACATGCTGTGATAACACGCTGAATATCAGGCGAGGGACGATGGGATGCTGCTTGCAGACTGTCGCGAGAAGAGCTGCGAAGAGCGCGAAGAGAGGGATGCTCTTCGGGAAACGGCATGGCACCACTGTCAAGAAAGCTTGCTGTGTTATGGCTGTGCATGAGATATCCCACCCTGTTGCAACCAGTCATAGCCTTCTGCTTCAAGCCTCTTCACAAGGTCAGCTCCCCCCGTTGCCACGATACGCCCTTCCATCATCACGTGGACGACGGTAGGGGATATGAAATTCAGCAGGCGTTGATAGTGAGTGATGAGGAGAAGCCCCTTGTCATTGGTCATAATCGTATTAACACCATTGGCAATAACCTTCATAGCGTCGATGTCAAGCCCTGAGTCTGTTTCATCAAGAATTGCCATGACAGGGTCTAGAACCGCCATCTGAAGGACTTCATTTCTCTTCTTCTCTCCTCCCGAGAACCCAGCATTTACGTCGCGTGTTGCAAAATCCGGCCTGCACCCTAAGAGCGCCATCTTCTCAGCTAAAAGCTTTTGAAAGCTCTCTTCATCAAGACGCTCCTCTCCTCGTGCCTTTCGTATAGCGTTGACAGCGGCGTGCAGAAACTTCACGTTCGACACCCCCGGCACCTCGATAGGATTTTGAAAACTTAAGAACAGCCCTTGGCGGGCCCTGTCTTCAGGAGAGAGGGCGAGAAGGCTCTGGCCGTTGAGGAGGATATCGCCACCGGTGACGGTATAGGTCGGGTGGCCGGCAAGGACTTTTGACAGCGTTGACTTCCCGGCGCCATTTGGCCCCATGATAGCATGGATCTCGCCTGGAAATATAGTCAGGTTGACACCATGAAGAATCTCCTTCTCATGAGCCTGTGCATGAAGATCGCGGATGGCGAGAAGCGGCAATGTCATCATCTTATCCAACAGCATGTTCTAGTTTAAGGGCGATAAGGTTTTTTGCCTCTTGGGCAAATTCCAAGGGCAGATGTTCCAAGACACGCCCGCAGAATCCTGAGATGATCAGCGTCATAGCATCTTCAGAAGAAATTCCTCGAGAGCGAAAGTAAAACAGCTGGTCCTCACTGAGCTTTGACGTCGTTGCCTCATGTTCGAGCTGGCTTGAGGTGTTCTGAGCATCGATCGTCGGAATAGTGCGGACAACGCTATCGCCTCCAACAAGGAGGGAGTCACAGCGTGTGTAATTTCTGGCGCCATCCGACGAGGCTAACACCTTGACGCTCCCTCTATAGGTATTGCACGAGCGATCGGCAGCTATCCCTTTAGTGATGATCGTAGAGCGAGTATTGCGCCCTACATGAATCATCTTAGTACCGGTGTCTGCCTGCATACAGCCATTAGTCAGGGATACGGAGTAGAATTCTCCCGACGATCCATCTCCTTCTAAGATACAGCCTGGATATTTCCAGGTGATGGCCGCCCCAGCTTCTACCTGTGTCCATGAGATCTTCGACTCCCTTCCTCGACATAAGCCCCGTTTGGTGACAAAGTTGAAAACACCGCCTTTTCCAGTCACCACGTCTCCTGCATACCAGTTTTGAACCGTTGAATATCGAATCTCAGCTCTATTGAGGGCAATGAGCTCGACGACAGCGGCGTGCAGCTGATTCGTATCATAGGCCGGTGCTGTACATCCTTCCAGATAGCTGACATAGGAGTCGTCTTCAGCAATCAACAGCGTGCGCTCAAACTGCCCGGCACTCCTGTCATTGAGACGAAAATAGGTCGACAGTTCTATCGGACAGCGCACCCCCCTGGGAATGAAGACAAAAGAGCCATCAGAAAAAACAGCGGAGTTGAGAGCTGCGAAAAAGTTATCAGTAACAGGAACCACGCTGGCAAGATATTTCTTCACGATATCGGGGTGGGTATGCATCGCCTCTGAAATAGAACAGAGGATGACACCCACACTTTCGAGTTGTTTTCGAAAGGTCGTCGCTATAGAGACTGAGTCAAAGACAACGTCAACTGCAACATTGGCCAGTTGCTTTTGTTCGGCAAGAGGGATTCCAAGGCGGTCAAAGGTCCGTAGGAGCTCTGCGTCAACGTCACTAAAATCGTTGAGCTTCGGGCTTTTCTTAGGAGCAGAATAATAGCAGATATCTTGGTAGTTAATCGGTTCATAGGAAAGACCTGGAAGGTGGGGCTCCTGAAGGGTCTTCCAATGGCGATAGGCGTTGATACGAAAGTCAAGCATCCACGCTGGCTCATTTTTTTTCAGTGAGATCACTTCGATCACTGACTCATTAAGCCCACATGGAATGGAGTCTGTCTCGATCTGCGTGACGAACCCATACTTGTAGGATGGCAAAGACATCGTATCGGACACCATGAAATACTCGCCCCTCGTGGCCGTAATCCATTAACCTAGGTGCTCTGTCAGACTTATTTTTGTGAGAGAAACGAGCTGTCTTTTCTTCACAAAAATAAATCTGACAGACCACTAGGGATTATTGCATTAATCTCAGGATAGTACTGAATCTTAACATGTCGCTTATTTTTTTTCACTAAGACAGATAAAATGAGGCAACAATATCTAGTTTCTTTTTTTCAAAACAACTATCCATGAGGACAACTTTTCTAAGCCTTTAAAAGCAATGCCTCTATTAATGCCTCTATTATTGTAGGTAGAAGAGTCGACATACACGAGCGATTCGATCCCAGAGCAGCAATGGTCTTCTGACTCCCAGGACGAGAGAATGGTATCCCCGACAAAGGCAAATCGCCCACGAAGAGTACCAAGGACCGAGTTCTTGGATTCCCAAGACGTCCTCTCTGCATTCGGCGGACATGGAACGATGCGATAGGTATTGGCGAATTCTATAGGAGGATCAAGGAGAATCTTCACCATGCCGTCGAGAATCCAGATGCCGTCCTGATGGGAAATATGAGACGAGCCTTGCAGCGGCATCACCTGATTATGGCCATCTCGGTACTCTCCTGACGCTTCCCATATTCCTTCACACCCAAGGTAGGGATGCCGCATACTACGCCGTTGCCGTTTCTGCCTGATTCTTAGAATCTCGCTCTTCAGCAAGCATCGTTAAAATTTCATTTCTCCGTGCCCGATAGTAGGCTCCAATTTCAGGGTAGGCAACGTTGAGCCATTTCTCCAAAGGATCAAGCCGCACTTGGAATTCATAGCGCATCCGCTCAGACACATCGAGATTTTGGGCTCGGAAGAGATGTCCTGTGTCAATATAAATAGCCCTGTCTTCCGCCAACCCAATATTGTTATTACGGATGAGGGCATCATCGCCATCAACAAATCCTTTCGTGGCTAGCGACATCAGAAGAGCGAAGACATGGTCAACACACGCCTTTGCCTCTTCTGTCTTTCCCTGTTCCATAAAACCATTGATCGTCGGTATCAGATATTTGGCTTTCCTTTGCACAACAAAACTTGAGTCATCACCTCGGATGTGATGCGACTGCCCATACTTATCGACCAATTTCACGGTATGGATTTTGTCCTTCGTCTTGTTCAAATGGACATAGACAATGCCAGTCTCCTCTTGCAGCTCTTCAAAGCACATCTTGGAACTGGAAAAAATCTCTTCTCTGTGGCTGACCCTATCTTTCCGCTTTTCTTCTGTCTCTTTAGAAATGAGATTTTGAATAAAACCTCGATCATCATCTTCTTTGAGTCTTCCAAGCTGGAAAAATTTCACGACATATTTTTTATCTTGTGTCTCAAATACAACAGCCTGCATCCCTCGGCCAAGCCACGTTAGCGTCTGTTGGCACACAGTATAAAAAAAACGCTCACGGTCAGATGAGATCTTTACTTCCCAGTCTTTCCGGGCAGGGAAGCGAGACTCTATCAGTTTAGGGTTGAACAGCCGTGCGGGACGGGCAATCTGCGACATCTTCTCGTCGATACGGAGCATCTGTACCGTCAGAAACACCAACATCATGACACTTAGCACTACTGCCAAGATCGAAAGTACCTTCTTTTTCATAACAAATCCACGTTCTTCATAAAGAGCATGTATTCTACACACGATGAGCTTTTTCTTGGAGAACTATGAGCCGTTCTATCACCAGAGAATTTAGGCTCTTCTCACTCTATAAAACAGAGATCCTGCCCAGGGAGATATCCCGTAGTGTGTGATGCTGTCTTTACTCGAACCCAATGACGACTTTCATCTGTACCCTGCACCTCTACCACTTCGCCAGGGCGCACCGTCGTCACCGAAGGCTCAGAGAAGACATTCTCCGATGATGCTCGCAAGGGAGCGGCGGAGACGACAACAGCCTGCGGTGAAACGACAAGCCCATACCATGCCTGCGACATCAGAAGGGCGATCGTCAACATAGCAATAATACGCCATAGCCAGAGAAAGCCAAAAGAGGGTAGCCAGAGGTTCAGGGAAAAGAAAACAAGGGTAATCGCGATGGCGCCAAGAGAGAGGCCGCTTCGCTCAAGAGGAGAACACCATCTGCCACCAAGAGCATCGACTAAAGGACGCTCCTGTTGCAGATTGATAACATCAGCACGCAACAGAGCAACATGAAGATTTTTCAGAATGACAGCGTCTCTTGGCATCTGTACTTCTGCACGGCGAAAGTACCCGATCGCCGTCCCAAAATCACCTAAGTAGAAGTAGACACTTCCGATATTGTTCAGCAACATTCCCGAAGGATTCTCTTTGGAATAGGAGAGATAGATAGCCAGGGCTTCATTAAAAAGCTGCTGGCGCTCTTCTGGCGTTGTAGCGCGCTCAGCGGCAAGATACTTTTCATTTCCAAGTTCTACACGGGGAACGGGAGAAGAATCTGCCGCCCAACAACAAGAAAAGAAAGCACACCAGAAGACGGCTGCACCAAGAGTCATGTTTTTCATCGTGTAAGCCCTCTCTTCTCTATTTAGAATTTTTAAGCTGTTTAACCCGGAAATACAACGACGATGCCTCATCATAAATATCTTTGAGAGTCGTCCTCTCCCCACCAGCTTCATAGAGCTGACGATCGATCATTTGAAGCAGGGCCTTGACCTCTTCGACAAGTCCCTCTCCTGTAATCTCATTAGGAGAATCAACGATAGCAGGCGTCAGCCCTGCTTCAAAAAGCTGTACGTAAAATGCCTGCCGTAACAGCTGTAATCCTTTTTCTCGTTTTGATCGATTCATTACAGCACGATAGAAAAGATCGCGGCTTGTCAGCTGTTTCTCCCCTTCCTGCCGAAACCGCCGGACTATACAAAACTCGAGAAGCCCCACGGCAATGGCAATCACTGTGGCAAGACAAATCCATAGTGGCGATACATAACGCACTGATGCTGTAGCATTATCAATTTCAAAGGGAGCAGACAGGACGCGTCCTGTGACAGGAACCTTCTTTTCTAGCTCTTTTTCCGCTTCTTTTGAGCCCTCCACCATTAGCTTAACAGGAGAGACAGCAGTGGTGAGATATTGTTCGGAGTATTGGTCAAAGGAAACGGCGAAAAAACCTGGTACCTCAACCGGCCCAAGCCGTTTCGGGCGCACCGTCAAAATAAATCTCTTCGTCCCTTCAATCTCTTCTCCTACTGGAGGCGACCCTTCGGTCCAAAACGAATCTGTCAATCCGGCGAGTCTGTCAAAAGAAGGGAAGCGAACCGTAGAAAGATCTCCTCTGCCTGAAACTCGATATTCAATCTGTACCGAATCTCCAACAGTCACAGAACTTCCGACAGGGGAGACGCGCCATAAAAAAGACCCAAGGGCACCGTCAAAGGTCGAGGGCCTTTTGCCATCAGGAAAGGGAAGAATAGTGACAACGAATGATGGAGCTGTTGCTCGGTATAAAGGGGGGATCAGGCGCGGAGCGCCTTGCGAGAGCGCAAATCCCATGCCTTCTATCGTTGACACCCCAATTTCATACGTTCCTGGGACGGCCGCTTTTGCTCGCTGCCGGATGACCTGTACATAGCCATTGGCAGAGCCTTCTGTTGTCACTTCAGAAGCGCTGGTAGTCAAAAACCCTTGGATATTCAACATAGGAAGCTCTTCACGGAGAAGCTGCAACGACCCTTGGAAAAAAATCCGATATTCGAACACCACCTCTTGCCCTGGAAAGATCTTTGGCGGAGAGACCACCTTCGCTTCCAGCCGGAAGGTATTTGTGACGACGGCCGCCTGCACATTCATCGTTATGATATTCGAGTTATAGCGGACTCCTCCCACCAGAACAGTAATAGGACCTGCGGTATAAACGCCTGCTTGCCGCTTCGGAAGAAAAACTCGGTAGCGGTTCACGACGAGTGATTCTTCATCCCCTTCCATTTCCGACCCTGGAGGAGTAACCTTTTCCTCTTGTAACACATCTACTTTCAACCCGCTTTCATCGAGTCGAAATGACTTCGTATCAACGCTCTGCTTTGCCATATGATCGATTGTAATATAAAGAGGTATCTCCCGGCCTTCTACCGATGTCTCCTCAGCAACGGAGATAGAGATTTTCGGTGGGAGATTGACAGTGTATGCTCCGAGCAGACACCATGACACTGTGCAGGCGCAGACTAAAAAGAGTATATATTTCTTGAAAAAACTCACAGCCTCTTACTCCCCATACAGTTCTCGATCTGACCTATCCATCTGCTGAAAGAGATGAATAGCGTCCTCCCCGCGAATTGAAAAATTCTTCCCAAGCTCCCCGGATCTCACCTCTGGCATCTGCGAGGCCTCAGGCTCTGTTGCACTCTCTCGCAATAGCGCTTGCAGCCTACGGAGAACGCCGGCGCTAGCCTCTACTTCTTGTTTGACTTTTTGCAGGCGGAATGTCGATGGCTCTGCTATTCGCTGCTGCACATTGCCACAGATAGCATTCCACTCCCCGAGCAGCTGATCGTAGGTCGCTCTTTTCTTCTGGTTGTTCTGAAAAATCTCTGCGCCATTGAGCTCCCCGAAGATAAGCGGCTGGATGGAGAAGATAAGGACAAGCGAACGCAGCGCACTGTCATTCGGAGACGACAATCGCGATGAGAGTTCTGAAAAGAGCATCTCCAGATGATCTATATCCCAGCTCACGGCCTGCGGGGTGTCAACAGCGCCCTGTGCCACCTGCCACAAGCGACCTGTTAACACAGGGTCTAACGCCATGGGTTCATCACCAACGCCTCGTGCCATCACCGCAGAAAGCGACTGCCCTCCGGCCCTTGCTTGGAGCAGATACGGCATGATAAGAGCGAAGAGACGCGGCGTCCACCGTTCGGGGTCTTTTTCAGTATACAGAAGAACAGTGTCTATAGCGTCTCCTGGATCCTGAACATACCAGAAAGCGAGGGCTTTATGAAGGAGCTCTTCAAGCGGATCTTTCGTCATCAGCGAGCTTCCAGACAAAGAGAGGACGGAGGCTACCAAAGTCGCTAAGGCTTTGCGGGCAACCATACTCGATGGAACGTCAATCTCTTGGCAGAGCAGCATGGCCATAGGTTTTAGTTGTTGAGGAGAATTATTTTGCATTGCCGGCCATAAGACAGCTCTTGCATACCAGGAAGCAGCTCGCTGTTCTCCATCGCCTGTCGGCAGCCCTAAGAGCCATGAAAAAACTCGCTGCTGCTGTTCAGCAAGAGCTGGAATAGCGGCGGTGAGGATCGCCGACACAAGTGCGAGGTCTTCCTTAGCAGCAGCGGCTTCTTTCGGAAAATAGATTGCCCTATGTGCCGAGAGCGACGCTTGATCCAGGAGAACTTTTATGCCTTCGTTCACTGTCGGAGAAGCGGCAAAATCATACCAAATGCGAATGGTGGAAATCGTCTTCTGCCGTTGTCCCATATTAAAAGAGAAGAGCGCAAGCACCTCCTTAGGCCATGCAGCAGCCAACACCCCTTCAACACCATCATTCATCTGCTGTGCAAGAAGAAAGGCTGCCGTCGTCAGTGAAGAGCTCCCACCATCTATGCTCTCATACATATTCTCCTCAAGCCACCGCAACGTACGACGGACAGCTTCGAGGTCTGTAACGTCAACAGCAGGGGAAAACAGCGCAAGGGTTGCAGCTGCCGCTATCTCTTTGGGAACTTTCGGCTTTTGTTGGAGCCATTCGCGCAGAATTTTCTTTTGTTGCAGTTGTGTCTGATGATCTGCACTAGTCTCCACAAGCCTCGTCGCAATTAATCCAAGAAGAGTGTCTCTTTGAGGAATAGCAGCATTAGGTGATGAAGGAGGCTCCATATTCAACCATTGCAAGGCATCGGCATCATTATTCTGCAGATATGAGAGAAGAGCTCTGTCATACAACAGCCTCTGGCGAGCCTGGGGATTGACAACAGTGGTTAACAGCTCTTCTATTGCTCTTTGACTTCCTGTAAAGTCATGCGCTTCTGCTAAATGGACAGCATCTTGCACCATGGCATTTGCCCCTACGTCGGTAACAGAAAACGCCTGTGAAAAAGATGCCAAAGCCATTCCTAACGCAAACAGCGGCGCTGTCCCACGTCTCCACATCACAAAACACAGCCATGCAAGGCCTGTGCATAGTGCCATGAGAAACGATTCTGTAGAATCTGGAACTGTTGGCATTGCAGAGCGGTTCAGACGTTCGAGAATCTTCACAGCAGTATTTCCCACTGTAAGCCCATTAAAAGAGAGGCTTACCTCACGCAAGGCACAGCGAACACCTTCTATGCTCACCTCAATACTCGCGACAGCATCAAGCCCCTCTTTCCCAGCTGCAAGTGCCATAGGACCTACCACGACAACCCAGGGAGGAATCCCAGGAAAGCGACCCACAACATCATTTTGGATGGCAGACAGCGTGAGGCCGCTAACCATCGATGGCGATGAGACAATACCGTCTAACTGCAATTCAAAGAACAGCCTATCGATCGTTGGAGGGACGACAAGATGAACCGCACTGCCCCGTAGCTCATAGAGAGATAAGGTGACTCCAGGAAGCCGTCGAATCAAGTCAATAACAGCCCCTTTTTCAACGGCAAGCTGTTGCGAGGGGTTGCTCTCGGATGGTAGCGTCTTTGTATCAATAACAACAGCCACCCCTTGTACTGACCCGAAGAACTGCCGATGGGCCCCTGATAGCGACAGGCCGAGGAACAACGCCATAAGAGAGGTGATAAAGAGCATGCGGTAGAGGCGTTTGCGCTCCCGCCCTTCTCTATCAAGGGGCTGCTCGAGAACCTCCCTCACACGGCGCTCTCGCATTCCCATCACAAACTCTCCGATGATAGCCATAACCCCGACGATCAGCGCAAATGCCATCCATATGGTACTCATCGTACAACCCTCATCACAACAGTCTCCAGCAAACGAGAAAGTGAAATCGAGACAAGGGCAATGGCAATCAGCCAAAAGGCAAGCTCTGCTCTATTTTCCATGGGAGGAGGGGCATGCTGCCGTTCAACAGATTCGGCTATCTGGCTCATCACCTGGCCGAGATTTTGTCCGATGGTAACTTCAAAATACCGCCCTCCTGTTGCCTCCACGGCGTTTACAAGACGGCTTCTCTCTTCCTGTGATAACTGCTGGTAGCTATGTTTATCAACATTCACATAGTTGACTCTCACCTTATTTTCCCTAGCATAGTCCAGGGCCTGATAGGTTCGCATCGATCGAAAAGGATCAGATCGATCTGCTGGGTTTGGCTCTTCGAGGCCATCGGTAATAAGGATAACGGTATTTCCAATCAGTGGAGATCCTTCCTTCCTCTCTTCTTCTGTCCCTGCAAAAGAGCGACACGCAATGATGAGAGAGACGGACTTGAAAATTGCATATCCTATCGACGTTCCATTGAGACGATCTACCGTTTCTGGAGTGATCTTCTTAATCACATCGCTAAGAAAGGATCTATCTCGTGACAGCGGCACGTCAATTCTCGCAGCGCGCGCAAAGGTCACGAGCCCCATGAAGTCGCTCTGTCCCCCGCCATCATCTATTGACGTCACACACTGCTCAATTCCTTCTTTGACAACGCTCATCTTTGAGCGCTGCTGGCTGTCGGGCATAGGCTCGGCCATTGATCCAGATCGGTCAATGACAAAAAAGAGCACCCGAGAGTCTGCAGGTGATAAAGGAGGTGGTGTCCATGTCGAAGACCAGAGATATTTTTCAAGAGGGCCGCTTCCTACTAAGCAATAGACGAAGGCCCATGAAAGAAAGAACAGCGCAGCGATATGAAAGAGAAATGAAAGCCCACGAATGATCAAGGGGGGGCGTGTTGCCGGCATCCACTCCGCTATAGGCAATTGAAGAGAAGATTTCTGTTTTCCCTTCTTCATCTGCGTGATGACAAACAACGTCACCGCGACGACAATCACCCACCACATCTCAATGTGCTCCGCTCTGCGAAATTGGGCTAAAAAAATGCTCTACCTCTTCTTGTTCAAGAATCGGATTTCACGCTTAGAAAAAGCCTCGAGATTCGATCGATCAAAAAGGAGCCCATATTGCAATATTGGCCCCTTTTTGATCAGCGAATCGCGAGAGCTTTTTCTTAAGCGTCAAACCGATTCTTGAACAAGAAGAGGTATAAAATCCAGTTCACACCCTCTTATCTCTTCTGTCCCTATTAATGCAAACCTGACTTTACCCAGTAACAGCAAAAAAAGATCACTGTTGTGAGAAAACCCATAGTAAGCGACAATTTTGTGAAATGTTTTTCGATTTTTAACCTAAGTTGAGGACATATAACGAAACCAAAAATGGTCGATCTCCATACACCCCCCCCTTCAGCAGCATCTGTTCGGAATGGGCGTCTCATCTGTATGGTGGGGCTACCCTGTTCTGGAAAATCATCTGTCGCAAGGGAATTAGGAACCCTCTTGGGGGTGACAACATTCCGTGAGCCTGAAGAAGAATTCTGGGCCGAGTGCGTGACACGACGGGATCTCTCTGGTAGATTTGGCGCTCACACGTGGTTTCGGTCCACACGCACCTGTCAACTCTATCAAGCAGAGCAGCTTGCCAATCAGGGCAACACTGTCCTCGTCGATTCCTACCTTGATAAACTCTTATATTTTTGTCTTGGCAAACGTGGCATGGACTGGCTCTTACACCCTGACGACCCCTACTTCGATATCGCTCGCAATCTCGCACACATTGACTTAGATACCTTGCCGTTGGCTGACTGCATCATTTTTTTCGACTTAGAATATCAGACATGGCATCAACTTCTCCAAACACGCTCTCGAAAAATTGAGAGTGGGTTATTTAATGATGACGTTTTTTATATGCAGGACTATCTTAGATCAGGAATAGAGTTTTTAAAAAACACTCATGGTGTTGCAACGGTCACAATAAAAAATAATTTTGGCTCTCCAAAAGAGACCGCTGAAAGACTTAAAAAGATTCTCGCGCACGACACATTCGCGTCTTCACATCATTGCGCCTGTCTCGGGGATGCAAGAGAAAAGAAAGAGAGGGATGCCGATGAAAGCCTGTTGTAACCTGGTGCTCTATATCTTCCTCTTCGGCCTCAACACCTCTCATCTGGTGTGCAGTCAAGCTCAAAAAGGGCTCATCATCACAGCCGTTGGATTGCCGGGTTCTGGCAAATCTTCTGCGATGAAAGAACTAGCAGAGCTGATCGATGGCTCATGCTTTTGCGAGCCGGAAGGAAAAGACTGGACAGATGCCGCAACTCTCAGGCACATCTCTGGAAGCTTTACAATGATCACCTGGTTTCGGTCATTGCGCGTCCCGATGTTATACCGGGCAAGCCAGTTACGAGCGGTAGGCGAAATTGCCATAACAGATCGCTACTATGATAAATTACTCGCCTATTATATCGGGAAGCCGGGCATGGAGTGGCTTATCAACCCCTCTGACCCCTATTATGACATTATGGTTGCCATCGCAAAGAAGGATTGGGAGCAGCTACCAACGGCTGATGTAATTGTATTCTTTGAAGTCTCCTATGACTTATGGAAAAACTTCCTTACGAAGCGAGATCGTCTCCAAGATGCCAATCCTCGACTTCTTGAAAGCTTCTCCACGCAAGAACTCTTTTTCAATGCGTGCAAAAAACTTGCCGATGAAAAGAACATCATTCTCATCACGATCAAGCAAGAGTGGTCTTCGCCTAGAGCTACCGCAGAAAAAATCAGAGATATTCTGTATGCCAAAGGCATAGTACAGCCTCATAAACCCTAGACCATCGCATATCATGAAAATATTTGAAGCCTATGATGTCTTGAAGAGCGGCGATGCCGTATCGCCGGATCTCATCTCAACTCTCATCGATACTCACGAGGCTATTGCCACTCATCAATGGTCATCGTTGACTGCCTTTTTACTCTCTAAAACAGCAACTCCTCACGAACAGAGCCTTCTCTCATGGATCTTCGAACACATACCGATATGCCATGAGATGGCGAGGATAGACAGAGGAGAGGAGAGAGGCGATGAGATGGAGAGAACCTTTCTTCGAAAGCTCAACGCCCGCGAAGAAGTCGGCGAGGAGTGCATTCGATGGTGGATTTCAGGTATCGTCACCGGCACCATCTCAACAGATCGTATTGCTTTTTTTCTCGGAAAAATAACCTGCTGCGGGATGCATAGCGATGACCTACGACGCTGCATTCAGGCAATGGTAGCCTCTGGCACCATCTATGACTATAGAAATCTCAGAGAGCTAGAATTTCGGAAAATCATTCGCCGCTACCCTACTGGCGCTCTTTCCGAAAAGGGGGCTCTTGTCTTGCCCGCCCTCCTCGCTTCCATACGAGATCAGTTTCCTGTTTCCACGCCATTTCTCGTCGCCCGCTCTCTGAGTTTTACTGGCGGCACCTGGGATAAGCTCTCGAGCATCCCCGGCTTTTGCTTTCCCTCTCCTGGTGAAGAATCCATTCTTGCCATGCAAAGGTGCGGCGTCGCCATGACCGTAACCCATCATGATGCCAATCCAGCCGACAGAATTTTATATCAACTGCGAAGCCAGACGGGGACTGTTGAATGCGATGACCTCATCATCTCAAGCATCGTCAGCAAGCAGCTTACCTTCCCTGTCGATGAACTGTTACTAGATGTGCGGTATGGCTCTGGCGCCTTTCTGCCGACTCAAGAACGAGCGGCACATGTAGGGTCCGCCATGGCACAGGCCCTTCGCACGACAGGCGTTCCTACTTCGTACTCCTTGACAGATGCCTCTGAGCCTAATGGCTCTGCCATTGGCAACGCCTTAGAAATCATTGAAGCGTTCACGATCCTCAACGGCTGCCCGTCTACCACATGGAATCAACACGGCCTTCAAAAACAAAGAGACATTGCACTCAGACTTTTTAGCATCTTGCTGCACAACACCTTTCCCCATGTCTCAGAGGCAAGATTCCATGAAATAGGAGAAGAGTCGCTAAACACCGGCAAGGCTCTGCGTTCTTTTTTGGCTATGCTCCACCACCATTGCGTCCCGGAATCTGTGATAGAGGCCCTGCAGAAAGACCCATGGCAAGCCCTCCTTCCAGGGCTGTCTGCCACCCCCGTTCCCTCACCACGGTCAGGCACTCTGCGCTCCATTGATCAAAAGAAGCTGGGAAATCTGGTGAACTTTTCCCTCTCCCCAATTGGCGATGGGAAAACAGATACTCGAGCTGGCGTCCAGCTCAACAAGAGGCTGGGAGACACTGTCAATGTCAACGAGCCATTGGCATGGGTTTTCTCTCACAAGGCAACAGCCAGCTATCTTCAAGAAATTCTCTCGTGCTTCGCCTTCTCTACCGACCGCTCGTAAGGAGTCGAGAGAGAATAAGCTCTACAATTTAGACTTTTTTTATTGACTGGCTATCAGATAGCATGGTAATTCATATTGCGCACGTTTTGTCTTAACCCGAGTTTATGAGTTAGGGATGGACCTATGGCGCAGAAGTCAAGACAGCAAAGAACAGACTTTGTACATATATCACTAAAGAGATTGTAGGCCATGGATCCAACACAGCAGACTCATCAGAAGCCGATAGAACCTTCTCTTCACTGGCATGACCGCTTACTCCATTGGTCCGGCTGGGAGCAGATGGTTGAGTATCGACGGCAGCTTATCGGCATCACCGTATGCCTCGTCGTGGTGATCGGGCTCATTGGCTGGTGGATAGCACGCAGAGAGTCTTCTTCTGTGACAGATGTCATCCGTGCTGAAATCGTTGTGCAGCGGCTCAGAAATGCTGGAGCATCGCCGGAAGCTCCGACAATCCCTGTCCAAACTGACCTAAAACGGCTCGAAGAGCTCAGTCCTCTTGGAACCCAGCTGTCATCACGTTTTTCTGGAGTGATCGCAGAAGAGGAGGTCCTGCAAGATGTGATCCCTCTTTCTGAAGAGCGGGTTACCATTGCCACTGACAACCTCTTACAAGCGAACCTTCCTCTGGACGGCGCTATTGTCAAGGCAACACAGCTTACAAACGATGGGAAAGTCGATGAAGCAATGCGTATCATCGACGAGACCATTGTAAAAAGTCGTGATGATTTCCCACAGATCCATGGCTATGCTCTTCTTCAAAAAGCAACCCTTCTTCATCAGCAACAACGGTCGAACATCACCGTTATCTCTGAGCTTGAGACCTTCCTGTCATCTAATCCTGAAGTCGATAGCTCTTTTGATCACATGTTTTCAGGGAAAGTGCGCGAAATGCTTGAATTTCTGAAAGTCACCTGACCTACTTTCTTTTTGCTTTTTGTTAAGGAAGCATGAAGATTTCGAAAAGTATTGCTTGATCTGATTTTAGGGAAAATGATACATCCCTTATATAGAAGCTCTATGTTTTGCTCCACCCCCTATACAAGGGGCTGGCAGCATGACATTCGGTTTTTTAAATACGGTACAGGCCGTATTTGCCTGATAGGGAGGTTCCTTAAAGGGAAGAGAGTGTGAAAGCTCTCAAATATATCCTGTCGACTGCTAGGCGCTTCTCACAACAGGTTAAGGAGGTGAGCGCAAGAGAGAAGGAAAAAAATCCTGAGGCTCTTTTTTTCTCCCGTTGATGCGGTAGAGAAGAGATGCACTGAAGACACTGGCGGATCGTGAACATTGAAGAACAGAAGATGAAATCGTCTTCTTCGCTGTCATAATGGCAGCAGAGAGGAAGGTATCGGAACCATGAGTGCAGATGCTTACCATGCATCTGTCTCACATAGCCCGATAGGTTATACGATGACCGTTAGCCAACCCTCCACACTCTTATTAGAAGAGAGTGGTACCTTAGAGGGGGCAACGCCGGTACACTTTGATATGTTCGAGTCGGGAAATTACGACAGAGAACATCTTAGTTCCGGTGAAGCGGGAGGTCGATTTGGTCTAGAAACCGAAGAGTCGATCGCTTGGATTGATGGAAGGATGAGCATCTCCTTCTAGCCCCAAAAAGGGAAATGACATCAAAGACCTGCGAGAGGATCTCTCCTCTCTCAGGTCTTTGTTTTTTGCCCGAACCTCGTCATTGTACAAAGACGAGGTTAAGATATTGGTTGCAACGCCATCATCTCTTTTGTTACAAAGAGTTATTTCTGTTACGATCCTTAGACTGGACTTTAGCATTTTTTGAGACCGATTTCGCATTCGTTGTCTCTCAGACTTCTTGCATTTATCATAAATGGCCTGCCCAGGCCGATCTATGATAAATGCAATCGTCTGAGAGACAACCCTCTGCGAACTCGGTGCCCAAAAAATGCTAAAGTCCAGTTAGAGGATTAAGTAAATCTTTAGAACCTTACGTTATGGAAGTTCATGGGCAAATCGCTCGTCATCGTTGAGTCGCCGGCCAAAATAAAATCGCTCAAGCAATTTCTTGGAGCGAATTTTATCTTCGAATCGTCGTTTGGCCATATTCGTGATCTCCCTGAAAGCTCTTTTGGCATCGACATTGAGCAACGATTTGAGCCGACCTACACCGCCCTTCCTGATAAGAAAGCTGTTATTGCCAAGCTCAAAAAAGCTGCCAAAGAGTGCGACACCATCTACCTCTCTCCCGACCCTGACAGAGAAGGAGAGGCCATTGCCTGGCATATCAGTCAGATTCTTGGGCCCAAAGCGAATGTAAAGCGTGTCTCTTTTAACTCCATCACCAAAAATGCCGTTGTCGAAGCGCTAGCCCACCCCACAGAAATCGACATGGCCCTTGTCAATGCTCAGCAAGCACGCCGCCTGCTCGACCGCCTTGTTGGCTATACGCTCTCCCCTCTGATCAGCCGCAAGCTAGGGAGAAGAGGCAAAGAGTCTATCTCCGCAGGTCGTGTTCAGTCTGTGGCCCTCAAGCTCGTCGTCGATCGCGAAAAAGCCATCGAAGCTTTCATCCCCTGTGAATATTGGAACATCACCGCTCTAGTGAAGACAGAGCGGCAAGCGCCGACATTTTCTGCCTCGCTCTTTAGCATTGATGGGAAAAGAGTCGAAAAAGAGCCCAAAGAGGATGCTGCTACCATTTCCAATGAGCAGACATCAGCGGAAGTCAAGCGCGCTCTTGAAAGCTCATCTCCCTATACTGTCACTCGTGTCGATAAGAAAGAGCGTCGCCGCATGCCGGAGGCTCCCTTCATCACATCGACGCTTCAGCAAGAGGCAAGCCGCCACTTTCACTACTCTCCAACGCGCACCATGCAGATCGCGCAGACCCTTTATGAAGGCGTAGACTTAGAATCCGGCTCTGAAGGTCTTATCACCTACATGCGTACAGACTCTGTACGCACTGCTCCTGAAGCTCTAGCCGAGGTGCGCGAATACATCTCCTCGCAGCTAGGGCCCCACCTGCTTCCTGACGAGCCACGTCGGTTTAGCGTCAAGAAAAGCGCACAGGATGCTCACGAAGCCATTCGCCCGACTCATATCAGCCGCACACCAGACTCTGTAAAAGCCTTTCTGACACGTGATCAGCACCTCCTCTACTCCCTGATCTGGAAGCGCTTTGTCGCCTCGCAGATGGCACATGCACTCTATGACACTGTCAGCTGCGATATCAAAGCTGATGACCACTATCTCCTCCGTGCCACTGGCTCTCAGCTCAAAGAGCCTGGCTTTCTCTCCCTCTACGAAGAGAAGGTTGACGAAGACTCTGAAAAAGACGAACATCGGCTCATCCCCGAGCTGACCGTCGGCCAGCAGCTGCTCCTCGACACTGTCACCGCAGACCAAGCTTTCACCCGCCCCCCACCACGCTTTACAGAAGCAACGCTAATCAAAGAGCTTGAGAAGTCCGGCATCGGCCGTCCATCGACCTATGCCTCTATCATGAAGAAAATCTCTGCTCGCGACTACACCACCAAAGAGCAGGGGCGCCTGAAACCCTCGGAGCTAGGTCGTGTTGTCACTGAGATGTTAGAGACGAGCTTCCCTGATCTGATGAGCATTGGCTTTACAGCTCTTATGGAAGACTCCCTCGAAGAGGTCGCCGAAAACCACAAAGAGTGGCGTGATGTCCTTGCCACCTTCTGGGAAAAGTTTTCAAAGACCCTTGAGACTGCCAAAGAGCAAGCGCGGCCGCAGAAGCTGATGACAGAGCTCCCCTGCCCTCTATGCCAATCTCCTTTGCAGAAAGTCTGGTTTCATACGAAGTATTTCCTCGGCTGTTCTCGCTATCCAGAATGTACCTATTCTACGTCTATCGAAGAGTCACAGTTTGACAAGACCGAATATCGAGAAGACTTTGACTGGGACCAGTCCTGCCCGAACTGCACATCGCCGATGAAGGTGAGGTTTGGGAAATATGGTGCGTTCCTTGGCTGTACGACCTATCCGAAATGCCGTGGCGTCGTCCGCATCCCCAAAAAAGGGGAAGAGCCGGCTTCCCACCACCCATGTCCTGCCATAGGGTGTGATGGCTCATTAGTCCAACGCCGCTCACGCTTTGGCAAGATCTTCTGGTCATGCAGCAATTTTCCGAACTGCAATGTAGCAGGAGCCTCTTTAGAACTTGTCGATGAGAAGTTCCAAGATCACCCGAAGACAGCGTATGTCTCAAAGAAAAAGGTGAAGGGAGACGAGAAGCCCAAAAAGGCAACGGCTACAAAGAAGAAAGCGACAAAGCGGCGAGTAACAAAGAAGAAAGCCGCTCCTAAAGAAGAAAAAGAAGAAGGGTAGAGCAACTGCTTACCGCCACCCTAAGCAGGCTTTCGTATTGCGTCAACGAACATGACAATCTCGCTTCGATCTTCTGTTCGAGGCAGAGGCTTTCCAGCATTGCTCGCTTGCCACTGCCTCTCCATCTGCCGACATTGGGCTCGATATTCGAGCACTTTGGCGAAGTCGATGAGCTCAACTTCATCGGCCGCCAGCAATTTTAAACGATCAAACTGCGTCCGAAGCGACTTAGGCAATGATGCAAGATGACCAGTGATCGTATCTGACAGATCGGCTAAAAAAAGATGTATCATTTCAAAGCCTGGCTGTTGATCCCCGCCAGGCATCCTCTCTAATCGCAACTGCCGCACGGCCTCTTTCACAGCAGGCCTCAGACGGATCAGGTGTTCAGCGAAAAACTTCTTTTCTATCTTCTCTTTGAGCTCATGAAAGGCATTGTCACTACACCGTTCTTTTGCATAGTTCAGCTCTGTAAAAAGCGTGAATATCATGAATTTGAAAATTGAATTTCCATCTTCTACTTTTGGGAGAGGAATCTCCAAAGCTGTAAGATAGGCTAGCAACTCCGGAGAATGCGTGATCTTCCAATACAGTATTGTATATTGTAACTTTTCCCTCTCAGAGATCGAAAATTTATATATAACACTAACTATTCTCGAAATATCTTCAGGCAGAAAGAACTCTTTTTCTCTTTCATGACGCAGCATGATGCCAAGCGCACACAGCACGCTACGATTGGCAACAAGGTACTTCGTGGCACTGCGGACGCTGACTTTGAAGCAAAGAGGGCTAGGCGTTTTCAACAGGCGCTGTGGAGTAGGGGCAATTTCTACATATACCTGTCCGAACCCAAAAAAATTCAATATCCGGTTACAAGCCCCTTCAATCTTTCTGTCTGTTGGCCGTAGCACAACCGCATCGATGCCAAGCTCTCCATCGCGACCATCTCTGATATCAAATTCCTGGAACATGCGAACCGACTTCACCGGATCTCGTACCATACCCACTCCTTACTCCATAGTCTCTCATGGGCATATCCTGTAACGAAGGCCACCTCTTTTGTCCAGCCCAAAAGAAAAGCAGCTCCACTGTTTTTCGACACCACGAGCCAGAAGAACGTGAATGACAGGATCGCCGAAAGACAGCCGGGCGCAAAACTGTTACAAAAGAACGTTATGCCCAGTCAACCGCAATACCGCGCGCTTGAAGAGCAGAAATCACAGGATCATCCTGTTTGAGCTTCGAACATCCGTGGACGGCAAGCGTTTGCAACGTCGGAATAGCCGTGATACATTCAGAAAGACTCTCAAGGCCTTCGCAGCGCTCAATCCAGAATTTTTTCAACGCAAGACGAGCTATTTCCGAAGGAAGACTTGTGAGAGATGAGGAATCGATACACAAAAATTTAATACCGCTCAAAGAGCCAATCCCGGTTGGAAGGAAAGCTGCCTTTTCTACTCGGAGAGCATGCATGTGATCGCCCAGCAGACGAATGACTTCTAGGGGAGGAAGCGCCAATATGCGCATAGATACTGAAGGAGCTTCTATTGCTACTGGATCCCCGCCGCGAACTACCAGCACAGGCATCACGCGTACTATTCGCCGGCTTCTGAGGTGATCAACAAGCTCATGAACATTCCTCGTTTGGACAGCAAGCGCGTCACCCTGAATGCAGCTTAAGGAAGGCATCAACTTCGAGCCAATGGTGGTCGCGGCCAAAGAAACAATTGCTGGATACAACTTCACCAACCACTCCGGAGGTCGGATAAAAAAAGGCTTAGGCGGTTCCGGCGTCAAGCAATCGCGACCATAGAAATATTCAGCTAGCTCCTGACTGTTCTCCAGAAGCCGTCTCTTCAAAAACTCTCGTAGCTCCCCAGGCTGCACAAGAAGATTCAGCTGGTTATCCAAGAGAAGGTCCAGCTCTTTACAAGCTGCCGGCCCCTCCTTTCGAGCTAAAGACTTCACATCAACATGAAAACGGCGCAGCATATCTAAACAGATTGGATGTACGGGGATCCCCCATCGTTTCGCAACAATTGGGGCAGAAATCTCATCATTCACCAACTGCTCGGCAACAGCTTCATGAGCTAACACCCTCATTGTGCGACAGACTCTAGCAGCCTCAAGCGGGTTATCAAGCATCGCAAGAATCGAGACAGCAATGGTCCGAGGAAGGACATCTAACTCTCCAACAGAGTATGATTCTGGCATACGAATTGCTGATTGCTGGAACTGACTAACCCCGTTTAATTGACTTGTCATCACCTCCATCTCCATATTTAAAGCCGATAATTAAATTAATTTTATAGTAATTACACATAGAAATCAAGCGGGAGATTTTTTAATGTAGCTCCCATTTAGACATTTCCGCTTTTCTCCAAATTAGACTTTTCCTATTGTTCTAGAAAATATTCTTAAAAATGAAGACTTCCGCTTGAGTGTGGCTACCTCTCATAAAAACACTCAAACGGAGATAAGGTCATGGATGAGGTGCTGGAAATGTCTACTAAAGAGCTTGAACGCTACGACGTTCTAAACGGAGTTAGAAGGCGGGCCTTGACTCAGGTCAAGGCAGCTGAGCTATTGGGTATCACAGACCGTCAGGTCAGAAACTTGCTTACCCTCATCGAGAGCAAGGGGCCTCAGGGGTTGGTTTCTAGGAAGCGAGGGCGTCCAAGCAATCGGAAAAAGCCCGAAGCCTTCAAACACCAGATCCTCTCAATTGTTCGAGAGAAGTATGAGGATTTTGGTCCGTCGTTTGCCAGGGAAAAGTTGGCAGAGGTGCACAACCTGAACGTTTCCACTGAGACTCTCAGAAAGTGGATGACAGAAGTTCACATTTGGGTTCCTGGACAGCGGAAGATCAAAACACACCCTCTTAGAAAGAGGCGAGCGTGCTTCGGCGAAATGATTCAAGTCGATGGATCTCATGAGTATTGGTTTGAAGACAGAGGAGAATGGTGCGTGCTGATCGTATTTGTAGATGATGCGACGGGGAAAATCACAAGCCTTTATTTCAGCAAAGGAGAAAGCCTTGATGCTTATTTCAAGGCTATGGAAAAACACCTTAAGCGCTACGGAAAGCCTATGAGTATCTACAGCGATCGCTTCTCGGTGTTTGACTCTCCAGTGGAGGGTAATCTAACTCAGTTCAAAAGAGCTCTAGAAACGCTTGGAATCAAGTCTATTTTGGCAAACTCCCCACAAGCCAAGGGAAGGGTCGAGAGAATAAACAGAACGCTCCAAGACCGACTCATTAAAGAAATGAGGCTTCGAGGAATTAGTACTCTTGAAGCAGCCAACGAGTATGCAGACGAGTTCATGGAGGTATTCAACCAGACCTTTTCTAAAGAGCCAGCTAGCCAGTTCAATGCACACCAGCTCCTAGAAAAAGGGGTAGATCTCTCACGTGTCTTAAGTCGATACGAAGAGAGGATCTTAACCAAGGACGCTATGTTTCAATTTCATAACAAATTTTACAAAATTGTGGAAGCCCCTGAAAACACAATGCTTCGAGGGAAGAAAATCGAAATAAGGGTTGGAAAGGAAACAGTGCGCGTGTTCCTAGGGGATAAGGAGCTGAAGGCGGTTCCACTAGATGCGGTTAGAGAAAAAACGCTCGTTTTGCAAGCCTCGTCTAAACTCCAATGGAGAGAGAGGTTTTTCAGGAAACCGTCCGCTGCGCATCCATGGAGAAAATTTGTCTACGGCCGTAGGTATGACGAACTATTAAAAAAAGCTGTATAATGGGGAAAGAAGAATGAGGTGGACTAGGAAAGCTCTAAGTTGCACAAACCGGAAAAGTCTAAATTGCCCCAACA
>CAINFV010000088.1 GCA_903848235.1 Chlamydiia bacterium
TGAGACGCCTCCACGCGAATCGACAGCAGAGCTGCTAGGCTGTCGTATCTAGACAACCGTTCACAATGGCCTGAAAGGGCTATATGTCCACAATTGTCCAGATTTTTAGAAGCGGTAGTGCCACTAGCAGCCATTTTGTTCTCCTACAGCTTGATACGATCCTACACACTTCTTAACAGTGGTAAAAATTTATGACAATAATAATACTTTACGTCGTGAAACGAAGATGAAAATGGCCTGCTCACACTGCATTTTCAGTTGAGAAGTCTGGCTGACTCAGCTCTATTGTAAAGCAGAGAGGCTACACAGCGGCGTCAGGAATTTCGGTCTCTTCCCGTTGAGCCACTTCTCGGCGATGAGGGGAGTCGAAAAGACAACAAAAAATTCCAATTCCTGGTGATGAAAAGTCACCAGGAATCATCCTAAACTTGTTGGCACGTATTGTGGTTTTCACGCTATTTTTGGGATCTTTAAAATAGAAGCCATTCCTTTGCCGAGATCAATCACAGATTTAGAGAAATCCCATAATTTTTGTACACCAGTTGTCGCATATCCTCCCACAGGGAATCCTACCCGATATTGCTCGACTCCATAGTTAAGGATGCCCCGTACAATACCAACTGATTTTTGAGCTGTTTCTGTAACTGAGGCAGGCAGGTGTGAGGTGATAAATGCTTGTGCTGCTTCTGGATTTGGAATGATATGTGCCGCTAGTGGTTCGCTAGACCAAGCTCCACGCATCGCTCCAGCGAGAAAATCGTTGTAATTCAATGACATAAAAGTGAGGACAAGAGTAACATAACAACCCGCAGCCCACCCTATGGGCCTTTTAATAAATCCAGGGGCAAGGAACAGCATTCCCTGAACAGTAGAATTGGCAATAGATCCGCCTACTCTCGATAAGAGGGCTGTAATTAACGATGCCGATGCAGCCATAGCGGCCCCTTGATAACCATCAGCTTTGTATCCACTGATTGCTGCAAAGAGCATTGGTGTCCCATAAATCGCTAAAAATGAAACAGAAGTCAATACACCTATGGCTGCTGAAGTACTTCGTCTTGCAACGCTGAGCACTCCCGCCCTCTTCGCTTTTGTTGCCACCACAGCAGCAGGCGCTACAGCAACAACTCCGCCTTCTGCTGCTCTTCTCTCTTCCTTTTCTTCTCGAGCCCTGACCTGATCTAATCGTACAGTCAGATGCTCAATATGTCGCGCTAGCTGTGCAATGCGTATATCAAGGCTTGGAAATGATGAAGCCTGTGGGCTATCTCTTAGCTCAGTAAGCGTTTCCAATTCTTTTTTAGTCCATTCTAGGAGCGGAAGTAGTTCTTCTGATGAGGAGGCATGGGATGCAGCAAATGCGATGACCGCTTCGCCGGACATCAAGGCGAAGTCTCCCTCAGCTTTTAATCGCACTGAGAGAATGCGATTTTGGACGTACTCAAGAACTTCTTTTGGAAGACCTTCCAGTTGAGCTGCAACAGCGTCTATGCGGTGAGTGCTCATGATGATAAGTTCTTGCTGAATGCCATATATCTTTTCTTGCAATTCCTCTTGGGAAGCACACTGTTCGTCCTTGAGATGTGCGAACTTCTCACGAAGCTCTTGTTCCAATTCCCTTCCCAGGGGGTCGACGATGGTTGCAAACGATTCGATGGTGTCGTCGATAGGAATATCAACAGAATCCAGAGCGATGACATCTCTTTTTAGAGTTTGGAATGATTCTGAGAGGGGGGCTTGGGTCCCTTTTAGAAGAATAGTTTCTGCCAGTCTTTGCACCCCTTTTTCTTCTTCGTCGGTCAGTTCTGATCCTACAACCGAGTACAATGCTGCGAGGCGTTCTCCTGCTGTAGCTCTTCCTTCTGGCATGATTTCTTCAATTCTTGTCTTGACTGCTCGTATAAAAGGCTCTCTTTCTCTCTGTATCATTAACTGCCCTTCAGGGCTCTGAAAAAGCTTTTTAATTTTTTCTACTGATCGGCATGTGTGAACACGCTCTATACAGTGATCTGCAAGAATTTGTTCACAGTCGGGGTCTTGGCCGATCTTTTTAGCCAATACTTCCTCAAGCCTCAACACAAAATTCAGCACATCCTGAGGGGTGGATATACCCTTCTTGCCTTTCTCCTGTTTATGAAATTCTCGATTCTCTAAGGCAGCGCTGAACACCCCTCGCAAGGCGACTAGATATGTTTGCAGGTCCGTAGCACCGGTGATGGATTCAATTTTTTCTGAACCGGATTTCAGTGAAGGGGTTGTCGGCCCCCAAATTCCCTTCGCAAGGCCGGAAAACATCCCTGGTTTTGAAGACAGGTCCGCATTGATCTGTGCAAGAGACCGTGTGCCGAGAGCTGAGATGGCACGATCTTTGTCAGCAATGGAGCTATCGAGCTGTCTGAGAAATTGTAGGGCAACAGTTGGGTCTATGTCATATTGGCTAGATTGAATGCTCATGAGAGTTTCCTCGTTTTGAGAAAAGTTGCGGAATATCTGCATCATCAAAAATTGTATATTCTGTGTCAAGAGTTGAATCGAAAGAAGTCTATTGTTTTTTGACGTTTGGCAGACATGTGCAGAAGGGGAGTCTTCGAAAGCGTAGGTTTCTTAGAACTGAATATTGCTGTGCTCGTAACAATTGTACGAGCACGTGCCTCACGCAGCCGCTTGTTTTGTAGAAGGCTGATCAGTTAGTTTTTCTTGCTTTTTTTACATCAGGTTTTTGGCCTTCTGCTACGGGTGCTGGTCTAATAAGAAGGTCATAATGTCCATTACCAGAAAAAGCGAGGACTAGAGCGTTGGGCTTGAGGTCGCACAGCGCCTTACCGTTGTTTTCGATTCGCTGTGCCCGCTGCGCCCGGTTAAACTCTTCAAATTGAACCAATAGTCGCTGGCCACCCTCCTTTGCCTCAGGCAGAGGGAGCTCTTTTAGCTTCTGTACGTCTCTGGCCCATTGACACAGCCGTATCTTGCGCAATTCCTCGCCCGCAGCATCGAGGAGAGAGGGCGTGCCGTCGCCGTGGATGAAGTTCATCAGGTGTTTTGTTGCAAAGCCTGTTGGATCTGTGACAGCTGCGAAGTTGATGATGTGGTGTTGTGCCGCGAAGATGTCCATGAGCATCGAGACTTCAAGCTCTCCGCCATGTCCTTCAGGATCTCCGCTCATTGCTGCCATGCGGTTTACGTACGCCTCTTTCGACTCGCCATCGAACACCAGTTCTCCCCTGCCGACTGTTTCGACAACCTTACTCGCACTCAGTGCTCTGAGCATATGGACGAGTGCATCAGATTCTGCTTTTGTCATTCGCCCTGAGGCGAGAGAGTCTCGAAGTGCGTCGTGAGCGTGATCGACAATGTCGCGTACCGGAAGCAGCTTTGATATCAAGGTATCCTTCAGCATTGCTGCAGCTGCTTTTGCCATGCATTCTTGTAAGGCAGCAGGCGTGAGTGTTGACAGCGCCCATGTGGCAACAGCGCGAAAGGCGCAATGGCCATCGCCTCGTATTCGTCGGCATCTGATGTGAAGCGTTGATAAGCTGTCGATAAAGGCAGATTGGTGGGCGTCGAACTGTTGACGAAGGACGTCAAGATCGGATTCTTCGCCGACAGCGTCTGCAATTGTTAGATCAAAGCGTTTCTGTTGTGGGGCTGCTACTGCAGGAAGTTTCCTTTTTAGTGATTGAGACTGTTCGGAAATCCTTCTGATGGCATCTGTTTCTAACGAGGAGATCTGTTCGAAGATCTGTGGAAACTGTGTCGTCGTCTCCTTGCAAAATACCATGCGAAGCTCTTGAAATGCCTCTCGCACCTCAGGGATTGTCGATACGTGGCGTTCGAGAGATCGAGCAATGAATGTGTTTACTTCAAGAGAGGGCTTTTCTGGAAGGGACATGGAGAACACTGTTTCCATAAATATGGCTAGTGAGTCGTCGTTGATCATGGCTATTCCTTGTGACAGTATTAAGTAGAGTTAAATTGTATTTCTATAGGTTGTTTATTTCTAGCTCATATATAACTTTTTACTATTGTTTTTTTTGAGCCTATATTGCCGCAGACAAAAAGAAGTTATATCGCGACTGTGCACAGTCGCGATTATATGAGTTCTACCGCCAGCGCATCATAGACAACCCTTCCTTGATCTGTCAGTGAGAAGAGAGCGCCAGCTCTGTGCAGCAGCTGATGTGACACAAGGTGATCGAGTGTCAAGAGCAGATCGTTATCGGCCTGTCCCCATACTCGTTCTAAGCTCTCTAGGCAGATGCCTTCGTTCATCCGAAGGCCGATAGCGACCATCTCACGAAGACGTTTTTCAGAGGATGTGTCATCGACGACGTCGATAGGGGAGGCGTTGCTTTCAAGGGCAGCGCAGTAGCCAATGACGTTGGAGATATTGGAGAACCGCTGTCCATTGTAAAAGCTAAAGGCAGAAGGGCCGAACCCCAAAAACTCCCTTCCTTGCCAGTAGCCGGCATTATGACGAGAAGAATATCCCTCTCTGGCAAAAGCTGAGATTTCATACTGACGGAAGCCATATGAGGCTGTGGTATCTAAAGCCGCTTGGTACATCAAAAGGCTTTCCTCATCATGAGGCATCAAGGCTTCTATCGCTGATTTTTTCCGAAACCACGCTGTCTTTGGCTCTATGGTGAGGTTATACAAGGAAAGATGCTGGATAGGAAGTCTGCAGGCAGCTTCTAGGGTTTCCTTCCAGGTAGCAATTGTCAATCCAGGGAGGTCATACATCAGGTCAATAGAGATATTTGAAAAGCCGCTGGCAATGCTATCTACAATCGCCTGGAGAGTGTCTTCTGGGGTATGGCGTCGCTGGAGGGTTGTGAGGAAGCATGCGGCGAAAGACTGGGCGCCGATGCTCAGGCGGTTGACGCCGATAGACCGATATTCTTCAAGAGCCGCTTTATAGGTCGTCTCTGGGTTAGCCTCGAGGGTGATTTCACAGGTGTCAGATAGTGAGAACGCCGATAGCTGGTTGAGGATATGAGCGATCTTCTTAGGGCCGAAGAGAAAGGGGGTCCCTCCGCCGAAATAGACGGAGACAATCTCCCTTCCTAGAAGCCTCTCTTTCCACCTGTCAACTTCTGCTGATAATGCTCTGAAGAACCTATCTTTGAGAGGTTCTTCATCGACGACACTATAGAAATGGCAGTACGGGCATTTCTGTGTGCAGAAGGGGATGTGGAAGTACAGGCTTATCGGATTACCATTCATCAGCGTCAGGGTCGAGGATGCCGCCACGCCGCCAGCGATTTTTATCGCTGAAGTAGGATTCATCTTCTTCTTCTGCTTCTTCTTCATCCTCGATTGCTGGCTCATCCTCATCGCCATCTCCGCCGCCTTCTTCTGTCTCGAAGACCTCTTCTTCGGCATCGTGGACGGTGGTGGTCTCTTCGGTGATGTAGGTTTCCATCTCAAAGCCGGAGTCTGTCATGCCTGCACTGGTATCGGCAATGTCGATATCAGGGACTGTAGGCACGTCGCTATATCCCGGTTTTCCGCCAACGCGTTTCGGGACAATGAACTCTTCTCCTTCCCCGCCTTCCTTTAAGAATTGAAGGCGTTCTTTTTCTTCTTCTATCTTTGCTTGGAGAAGGCGAATTTCTTCTTGATGGCGCTCTAGGTCTTTCTTAGGGACAAGACCGAGTTGGAGCCATTGCTCAAGATCTCGCAATTCTGATTCAAGCTTTCTGAGACGTTCGCTTTTAATAGGCTTCATGTAAAAAAGGTATACCAACGTTTGCAAAGTGACTAAGGGCAACTATTGTGCCAAATTTCTCCATTTTTGTGAGAGCGCAAAGATAGGACCCGCAAACACAAAATTTTGGAAGAGGCGCCTCTTCATCTTCTTTTTATGGATTTTTTTTCAAGGCAAAATTTTGAAAAAAGTGATGAGGCCTAACTGTTAAGGGCTTATTTTTTTTCCGTCCCTTAGAATTTCCGATTGTGTTTCTTCGATGGCATGTGTCGTTTCCATGACAGCTTTTGTCTCCGACGAGCCGCATGAGATCACCCATTTCATGGCGGTGTCGATGCCAAGGGGGGTGGGGGTGATAGTCTCTTTCGGGCACATGATGAGAAATCCGACGGTGGGGTTTGGGGTTCCTGGGATGAGAACAGCGGTGAACGGCCTCTTCTCACCGTTTGGCATCGGCAGGAGGACTTCATTGGTGACAAGGCCAATAGCACCCTGCTGTGGCGTTGGAAATGGCGACCAGACGACTTGAGAGAACGAGGTGCTTTTGGGGGAGAAGAGGACATCGGTGAACTCACGGCATGCTCTGTACACCTTGTTGACAAGAGGGACTTGAAGCATCATTCGGTCAATCCACTTGATGACGACATGGAAGAATACCCACTGACCGATATAGCCGATGACAAAGAGGACGACGACGAGGCTGATGAGGATAAAAATTGTGGTAGCAGCATGGACGACCTGCTCTTCGCTGAAGATCCACCATCCGGTTTGGAAGAGGTTAAACTTCTCAAGGATGGCAGCAGCAGCCGTCTCAAATGGCTTTGTGCAGAGGCGCACGAGAAATGAGATCACCCATACTGTGATGGTGACGGGCAATATGATGATCAGACCTGTCAAAAACCGTTGTTTCACGACAGAGCGCTCCTTTGTGCTGCTGGTTGCTGCTGTATCGGCGACTGTGAGAGCAGAGCTCCACAGGAGATGATACAGCGAAATGCTTCTTCTACCGACATGTCGAGGGTGACTATCTGTGATCGCTTGAAGAGGAGGACATAGCCGTGGAGCGGATTTGGAGTAGCGGGGATGAAGACAGGGACAAGGTGAGAAGCGACAGGGCCTTCGCTGGTGACAAGGCCGATGCTATAGCAGTCGGCGTTGGGAAAGGGAACGAGGACGACATTGTGAAAAGCGCTGGCATCATGTGAGGTGAGAGCATTGATGAGGTCATGTGTCGTTGAGTAGATACTGCCGATCAGGGGGATCTTATGGATCACAGCATCACTGAGTGTAGCGAGTGGGCGCAGCAGATAGTGACGCCCTAGAGTGCCGATGATGATGACAGAGATGATAAGTTCGACCATCGCCACCAGTTGACTGACATGAAGGAGGACGGCA
>CAINFV010000089.1 GCA_903848235.1 Chlamydiia bacterium
CAGGCAGACACACTCATTATTCGTCTGACAGATGGCGCCAAAATGGAAGTCTTAAAATTAGCCATTCAGGATATTCAGCCATCGACAGAAGCTGCGGAAAAGAGTGAAGCATCAACGTCTTCGCAAGGGTAGTCATCTCTAGGCGGAGTTTACTAGTTTTGCAGCCCCGATGTAACGGCTAGTGACCGATTTAGACAAGATGCCAGCCACGACTAAGTTTGAGGCCTGGCCAACTGGGGGGGCATTTTGTCCAAACTCCAGAGTAACGAGAGTGTGTATGGAAAAGATGTCGAGGTTGGTCAAGGCCTTTTGGGTTTTCAGCATCTTTTTTTGTATCTGCTCTTCTCTTGTAGCTGATGAGCCTGCCGCTGCCAATAATGGGACTCCAAAGAAGTATACTCTGTCGATTGCGACCATCTTCAAAGATGAGGCGCCATAATTTAAGGAATGGATTGAGTACCATCGCTTGGTTGGCGTTGACCATTTTTATCTCTACAACAATGGGAGTGCTGATCATTTCAAAGAGGTGCTGCAGCCCTATGTAAATGATGGGATTGTTACATTGATTGAATGGCCTGACGTGGATCGCGAACACTGGGAAAACATTGAATACGCATGGGTGTTTCACACTCAGGGACCCGCCATGGAGCATGCGTGCCGAATCGCAGCACGAGATGAGACCACGTGGTTGGCGATGATTGATATTGATGAGTTCCTCGTCCCTAAAAATCAGACGAAAATTACAGAAGTCTTGCAGAAGCATAGCGATGCTCCTGGCGTCAGGGTCTGTTGGCAGATATACGGTACCTCAGGGATACGCAAACTGCCCGAGAATGTTCTTCTTATTGAGGCATTGAACATGACAGCAGAGCCCAACCACCATCTCAATGCCATTGAGAAATCTATCGTAAAACCTGAGCTGTTTTTGTCATTTATCAAGCCTCCGCATACATGTCAGTTTCCAGATGGCGGTAGAGGGGTGTATTTGGAGAAAGGCGAGATCCAAATCAACCACTATATCAACCGTACCATTGACTATTTCACCGAAATGAAGGTGAAGAAAAAAGAGGCTATGGACAACGTAAAGATTTCTCCTTGTTATCTCGAATGGTGGTCGATGGTCGGAAACGATGTCCAGGATCAAGAACGGTCAATTCATCGATTTATCCCACAGCTGCGTCAGAAGCTTGGCTTTGATCCTCCGCAGGCATAGGGATAGTCGCCATCACGCACAATCCCTTATGGGTAGGGATCAGGCACTATTCACCTGTGCGACGGGAAACAGCTGATCAAGAGGCTTATAAGGTTTCAAAGACCGGAGGTAGCGATCAGTGATCATTTGTAGTTGCCGTCGATTCGAGTCTGACAGCGGGTTCGAACGGTTGTAAATATAAAGGATGCGGTCGATATAACGAACGTGATCAGGGGATGCCATCTCAATCATTGGCAGAAAGATGGCTACATCATAAGCAATGTCAAGGAATTTCCCGCGAATCATCACATCATCTTTGTTAATTTTGTCAAATAGCGCTGCATAGAAGGTTCTGAGCGCTGATGTCTCCCATTTCTGATAGGATCGTACGCTTGCATTCTCCAGAACCTCTTTCGGAAGAGGCTTGCAGACCCCCCGATCACCGCCTGGATCATTTAGGTACGAGCCGTATGTCAACCATACCTTCGGGTCCTTATAGACATCGGCAAGAGTCTGAAATACTCCATCGTCCGACAGCCAATCATCACCATCTACAATTACCACAATCTTGTCAGGGTCAGCATTGTGGATGGCATTGTATAAATTCGCCATCGCCCCACAACGGCTGCCGTTGTGGACAATGGTGCATTTCTCACTCATCCCACGGCTCTTGACATACTGCTTGACGAGGGCTCCAGTGTCATCCGTGGAACAATCATCAACGTAGTATATTTTCCAATTCTGGTAGGTCTGTGAAAAGACAGACTCGAGGTTCTTCTCGTACCATTTGCAGTTATTGTAGGAGGGGATAACAACGAAAAATTCTGGGGGAAGGGGGGGCTTTTGTTCGGCACCCAAGCACAAAGGGACGATAAAGAAAAAAAACAACAGTATTTGCCGCATAGACAATCCAAGTATATCGTTCATCAAACAATCCTCGACGATTCTCCCATTTAATTAGCCTGGGAGATAGGTAATAACGTGGTTTTTCAGGTCCTTAGGTTCCGAGTCCTCGGCATCGCTATTTTTCTCAGTCGCAAATAGATCGACGATGGGATCGTATGGCGGTAATCCTCGAATATATTTTTCAACTTCAATTTCTTGCTCCCTGCGGTTTCTAAACTCATTCAGAGGATTGGAGACGTTATAGATATACAGTATTTTCTCGATGAAATGAGTATGTCCTAAAGATGCCATCTCGAGGATTGGAAACATAAATCCTTGATCAGAGGAAACAGGAAAAAACTCCCCTTTGTATAAGAGGTCTTCTTTTTTGATTGATAAGAAGAGCTTCGCATAAAACGTTCTCAAGGCGGAGGTGACCCAATGATACTGCCGATACAATCGTCCTTTTTCAATTTCTTTCGGAAGGAGAGCACATGTACCGCCGCGTCGTCCATCTGGCCACCACTGATGAGAGCCGTAGGTTAGCCAAATGTTAGGATCTGCATACGCCTGAACTAGGGTTGCAAGGACAGTCTCGTCTGCGAGCCAGTCATCGCCATCAAGATCGACAACAACAGACGTAGGGGCGGCCTGATGGATGGCATAGTATAAATTTGCCATCGCTCCACGCCGTTCACTATTATGGACAATGGTGCATTTCTCACTCATTCCATGGCTCTTGACATAGTGCTCGACGAGAGTTCCAGTGCCATCCGTGGAACAATCATCAACGTAGTATATTTTCCAATTCTGGTAGGTCTGTGAAAAGACAGACTCGAGGTTCTTCTCATACCATTTGCAGTTATTGTAGGAGGGGATAACAACGAAAAATTCAGGAGGCTTTCGCGGAGCATCTGCAGAGAGCAAAAAAGAGGACATACAGAGCCACAGAGCTAGAGAACCTCTGAAAATCCGTAGAAACCACGTCATGAAAACACATCCTTATGCTAGGTGATGGATACTATTGCACGAATAGTAGTAGAGGAAACAGGAGGCTTTCGTCAACATGTTTTTTGCTTGACGCGAAGGATCTCCAAAAATAAGAATGCATTGCCCCAAAAGCCCCTATTCATGGGGAAAATGCGGGCGTGCAGAAATACCGATTCTTGAACAAGAAGAGGTATATCTTGGAGGCTTTGTGTACAGACTCAGTTCTATCAAAAAATGGTCGTTCGTCATCCTGTTTTTCACAGGTTTTTTTCTATCGATGGAGATGCTCAGATGCTCGGAGCATATCGGAGTAGCAGCAATATCAGCAGGCATAGACGAACAGCCTCTTGAAAAGGGGGTGAAAAAGGACATCCATTTTTCGTCGATACGCGAACTGAGCGGTATCCCTTTTGCCAGCAAGGACGGGATCGTATTAAATTATAAGCGCTTGAAAATCTCGGATGTCGATCAAGCGTACAACCCATCGATCGTGGCGATGCCAAATGGATATCTTCTTGCCTTTCGGAATGATAGGGGCATTGGGTTGGAGAGAAAGTCGTGTCTCTCGGCAGCACGATTAGACTCTCGTTTTCGGCAGTATGGAAAAACAGTTTTTTTCCATACAGACAACCCTATTTCAGAAGATCCTCGCTGTTTGTCTGTCAACGGGCAGCTCTTCTTGCTGTATTGCCATGTCTTCGCCTGGTACCCATATACAACGAGTATGGCGATGGTACAAGTAGATCCGGAGAAGCTGACCCTCTCTGGGGATGTGGATCTTCGATATCGAGAGCAGAAAATCGAAAAGAACTGGGTTCCCTTTGTCTACTCCGATCAGTCAGGATCGGATGTCTATTTTGTATATTCTGCGAATCCTTTTAAAATCCTCCGGCTTTCCAGGAGAGGGGATGGGGGAATCGAGGAGCCGTTCCCTCAATCAGAAAAAAGAGATTTTCTGTGGGAATCCCGATGGGGAAAAATTTGCGGGGGAACGCCAGCGGTTGAGGTGAATGGCGAATATTTGACCTTTTTCCATAGTTCCTTTTGGTCACATGGAGTTCGATGGTATGTTATGGGAGTTTATACTTTTGATAATAAGCCGCCTTTTGAGATTAAACGAATATCTAGATATCCGATTCTATTCAAGAAGATGTATAATACACCTATTCATCCAGATGTATGGTTTCGCCCCCGGAAGGAATTTCGTGTTGTCTTCCCTGGTGGTTTTATAGAGGCAAAGAACAACGGGAAGGACGTTCTGCATCTGGTTTATGGGGAAAATGATAGCGGACTGTGCGTGCTGACCCTGGATAAGGATCGATTGTTGAATAGTCTCCAGAATATAGAGGCAGGGATTACTACGTGTCGGCTAGGTGTGTGTCCTGAGTGAAATTGAGCGTTGAGGATTTTTTGAATATGCCTAGAAAGTTGTCAGGCCTTTTTCTCATCGTCTGTACGCTAGTAGCGATGTATGCTCATGAAGAGCTGAACGGCGGTCAGCGAGGCCCTTTGTCATTCAATGAGCTGATGATGCAGCCGCACGAGCCCCTTTCATCAACAGATGCTGAGGAATTGAAGGGGATAGAGAGAGATTACAACAGAGATATAGACTATCTCTGTGCCACCTCGATTCACACCGTTCCAAAGATCATCCATTTTATCTGGATCGGCCCTCGCGCGTTTCCGAAAAACTCTATTGACAATCTCAAATCCTGGAAACAGTATCATCCTCATTGGAAATTCTATTTTTGGACTGATTCAAAAGACCGCCCGCTTCCCATGTCTGGTATGGAAAGAAGGCTTATCCAGGAATATGACTTCGGCCCTGTGGCTAGGATGATGGAGTCATCAGATAACTGGGGGGAGAAAGCGGATCTTATCAGATATACGATTCTCTATAATGAGGGCGGCATTTATTCCGACCATGATGTAGAAGCCCTTCGCTCTCTAGCTCCGATAGCCAAAAGCTACGATTTTGTCGTAGGTCTTGAATGGTATAACTACCATCTTGGGATGGATAGCTGCGTGAGCCCATGCAATGCCATCATTATTTCTCGTCCGAACCACCCTATCATGAAAGAGACGATCGCTCGAATTGCTCAAACGTGGGATGAAGTAGGCCGTAGATTTCCAGGCAAAGACCCTTCAAGTGTTCTCCAACGGGTGATAGGACGCACGTTTGACAGTATGGCGGTCTCTGTGAAGAAGTTTCGAAATCGCCCAGGCTACCGCGATATCATTCTCCCAAACAGCTACTTCTACCCATTTCCAGCTTTTGACAAACCAACGACAGAGACGCTGCGAAAGGCAGGATATGTCTTTGCCATTCACAAGTTCGGGGGGACATGGAAGGAGTGGAATGGAGAGGTTTCGGTTGTCACTATGGAGTAATGCGAAAATAGGGTAGGCGAAGAGCTGTCTTCTTCTTCCTACCCAGACAATTGTGAGTGGCGTTTTTCTATCGCCAAGCACCGTCACACCCATGGACTGAATAGATATACCCAGCCTTTTCAAGCTTTTTGACAAATTCCTTTTCAAAGGCAAGGTTTGGATAGAAATAGGCAACAGGCAAGATGATATCGCGATTCTCGCCGGTGTTGTAGAGCAGCATCGATGCCTTGGCAAAGCTGTCAAAGGTGCGATAGATCACACGTTTCCAGGCTTGATGAGGAGGGTAGTCTGGCACTGTATCCCAGCGCTCTTTAGCCAGTAACCAGCTTTTCTGCATGATGGGGTGGCGCGGTTTGCAGAGGAACAGTCCGATGGCAGGAGTGATATACGTGTCGATGCCATCGTGGTATTGCATCCGCTCACAGGCGGCAACATAGTCAAAGTGGTCGGCAAACGATTCAAATGATCGAAGGCACGTAGCGTCGTGGTCGAAATAGAGCCCGCCCTCTTTGTACATAATGACAAAGCGTAATAAATCGGATTTCTCTCCGTAATTGGTAGACCTCGTATACAGGTCGAAAATAGGAAGAAAATAGTCTTTTGTTACCAGGCGCTGTACCATTCCAGGAATTGGCGGTTGCCGATCTGGTGAGTCAGTCCAAAAATTCATGATCCAGTCTGGATGATACTTTCGGAATGAGCGCACGTTCTCTATTGATTCCTCTGGAAACAAACGAGGACCTATCCAAATCAGATGCATTTGATGGGGAATATGATAGAGGGGGTCTTTCTTGAGAAACGGGATGTTCTTGGTGTAAGCATCGCCTAGCACCCGTAGATCATCGCGATCAGCCGGGCGAAGATGGCGGGGCCGCGATATTGCCTGCTTGCAATCTCCCATTAACTTTTCGAAAAGCGATTTTGTTTGTTTGACATGCTGTTCTGCACTGCCCAGTGGAGCCAACAGAATGAAACAACAACTGAGCACAGAGAGAGCGAAAACTCTAGGCCACTTCATGATCATATCTCCAATTTAAAATATCAATTGACATTCCAGCTTGATTTCCAATAGTGGATAGCAAACGCCCCGGGATAGGCGAATTCATTTTTTATATCGTCGGTGTTTGAATACAAAGCATGGAAGGTTTCTGGAAAGGGGTAGAAGAAAAACGTTGGAAATGCAACGACAACACCATGTCTCTTTTTCAATGTAGTGTCCGCTAAAGATCTCATGAAGCATTTTGTCAAGAAATAGGGGCCTGTGGCATTCACAATTCTCCATCGAGATTGGTCGCCGTTCCCCACTTTGATCGAATTGACGCAGCGCTTCATAATTGGGTGGTGGGGACGGCATCCGATAAGTCCGTTATACACCATCGGCCAGCGCCCGTAGGCAATACCTGTATAAAAATCACAGGTGGCATGCAGCTCATCAAAACGACGAAGGCATTCGAAATCTGCAGCATCGGCATAGAGCCCTCCATACCTATAGAGGATCTCATAGCGAAAGATATCGGACTTCTCACCCCAGTTGTTGGACTTCTCATATGCAGCACGGTTTTTGAGGCCAAACGATGGTAGATCTGCATCTGTCCAGAGCTTGACTTCCCAATCAGGATGTGTTTTTTTCCAGCTCTCGACCATCTTCCTACTGAAATCTGGGATCGGTGTCCCCAGCCAGATGAGATGGATTTTATGAGGAATTCTCGGAATGGCGTCTTTGAGGAGGAGGTCTTTTTGGTTTTCGTAGTTCGTAAAAAGGCGTTCAAACAGCCGCCAGCCTTTTGAATGTCGTGCCGTTTGATGTTCAGGACTGTGGTCTTGTTTCATCAACTGCCAGAAGGGGCTCTCAGGGAAAGCCTCTCCAAGAAGAGAGAATGAACAGCAGAAGAAAAGGACTACACATTTCAGAACACTTTTTATCATGCCGGCCCTTGCTTGCTCGTTCGTTTGAGATGATGCCTCTTAGCTCTATCTTCCTTGGGAAAAAGGGACTTGAGAGCTGGGTATGGGGGTTGTGCTCGCACCCATTCATTGGCCTCTCTTTGTTGATCAGAATGCACACGGCAATCACTTAATGGATTGACGCTATTCCATTTGTAGAGAATTCGCTTGATGTAGCGGACATGTCCTTGCGATGCCATTTCTAGCATGGGAAATAAAATGATCAGGTCCCACCCGCCACCTTCCTTAAAGTCTTCTTTTTTAATATTTTGGAAAAGCTTGGCGTAGAAAGTCCTCAGATGGGAGGTTACAAACTTCGACTTTCGGAATAGGCGATGTTTCATGACGCTGGAAGGAATACGCGCGCCAATTCCCCGTCTTCCTGGAGGAGAGACGATGTACGAGCCATAGGTCATCCAGGCATGGTGAGAGCGATATTCTTTCGCGACGATACGCAAGACGTCCTTATCAATGAACTCATCATCACCATCAAGTAGGACAACGACTGTGTGTTCCGGGCATTCAGAGATAACATTGCGTAAATTCGCTAATGCTCCCCGGTTGACCGGGTTATTGATGAATCGGCATTTATGCAGCATTCCTCGCTGCTCTGCATACCGTTGTGCGACCTCTCCAGTACCATCAGTGGAGCAGTCATTGACGTAGCAGATTGTGCAGGGATAGTTTTGGATGAAAACGGACTCAAGATTTTTTTCGATCCAATTTTTACCAGCGCTATCGATTTTGTTGTTATTGAACGACGGAATGAGGACAAGAAACTCAATATCTAATTTAGGGGTGGGTTTTCCAGCGAAGAGAGGGGTTGTTCCTATGGCAAGAGCTAAGAACATGGCTACCCATCGTACTGTCTTCTGGCGTAGGTTCATCATAAATTTCTCCTCATCGTTTCAAATCATGGGATGGACAGGGGAAGGGGGTGGGAAAATTTTCAACATGCCTTCTCCATATGGCCACAGTGAGTGTACAAATGCCATTGTAGCCATGTCGGCTACGAAGACAGGGGAACATTTGACACATCTGTCTCTTTTCTATCAAATAGAAAAGTTCCAAATTTTGTCTGGGCGTGCCGAACCATTAAGTACAAAGGCTTTACAGAGGCTTTATGTAGAGCCGGTACTATGCCTCTTCTTGTTCAAGAATGAAGTCGTTTCTACATTGAGAATGGTGTTTTCAAGAGGGGTGTTGTATGTCGAGTCTTGTTGAAGAAAAAAGAGTTATATCCTCCGTTTCATTGCCAACTGAAGCGGTACTAGCTGATGTCAGCGCTGCTGTTCAGGCACAACCGCTGGCGCATGTCGCGACAGTTGCAGCATCTGTCATCGGGCAGGCGGGTGAGGAACACGAATCAGCGGGTAGTGCCGAGCTGCCAAAGGTAACAAAAGATCTCGCTTCTGCAGCACAAGCCGTTGCTGAAAAGGTGATAGAAGCAAGCCTTGCAGTGGCAGAACCGGTGGTCGCTCTGAGAGAATCTATTGCCGAGAAGCTAAGTGGCTCCTCAGGGATTTCGAATTCATTTCACGTCCCGCCTACGGATGAAAAGAAACCTGAAGCAGCCGCAGCCCTTCAGCATATTGTTCAGTCGGGAGATACATCAGCAGCGCTTCCTGTTGCCGCTGAAAAGAAGCAGGAAGTGGCGGCTACAGCCCCTGCACATCGCGTTGAAACGGCAAAGGCCCTTCAAGAGATCTCCAGGGATGAAAAAATAAAAGCTTTCGTCGAACGCAAGAAGCAAGAGATCTTCGATCTGTTTGGGGAATGGAAGAAGGATTTTGAGCCCTCTCCAGCAGTATATCTTGCTTGGGTGCCAGGAATTGCTGGGATTGCCAAAGCAGACGCAGCGGAGATGATGGTTAAGTTTGAAACGAAGCTCCGTGAGCAAACGTCTGTGCTAGGAATCAAACAGGTATTAGAGAAAAACATGGAAATCATGGCGTCAAAAAAGTCTAAAGTTGATCAAAAGACTTCGGATAAGATTGACGAGGCGATTGCTCTTTGTAGCAAGCAAATAGCCTCTCTGCCTCTAAAAAAATCTGCTCAAAAACCAGCGGCTAATTAATCTGAAATGTTGGCCTTCACAACCTGTTTGTGAAGGCCATTTTCTTACGTGTATACTCGGTATGTGACACGATGTGGAGAAAAAGGCTTCAAGCCAATTTTCTTTACAAAGACTTTACATGACACAGGTACCATCCAGACGAAAAATGTACTGTCCGTTTTGAGATCCCTTCAGCATCTATTGGTGCTGGTAGGGGGTGGCAATTCTTTTGCACATTTGGTTCGGTCGCTTTCGTTCAAGGGTTTTTTTTTGACCCTCTTCAGTGAGCGAGTATGTGCCAAAAGTAGCGTACAGATTACGTGAGATATATCTCACTTCTCAAGCAGGCACACACCCCCAAGGCTGCTACTGATATGGTAGGCGCAACTTGGGGTTAGCTGGACTTTAGCATTTTTTGGGCCCGATTTCGCATTCGTTCTCTCTTTAGACGATTGCATTTATCATAGATGGCCTAACCAGGACGATCTATGATAAATGCAATCGTCTAAAGAGAGAACGCTCTGCGAACTCGGGTGCCCAAAAAATGCTAAAGTCCAGGTTAAGTTTTTTTTACTGTTTAAAGAATATCGAGGTGACACTATGACATGCACTGCTATTTCAGAGGCTTCCAGGGGTACCGTACTTAGCTTGGATGTCCCTGTAGAATGTATTTCCGCAGCTCCGGAGCTTGTAGGTCGTGATAAACCTGTAGAGGTAGCTCGCGCTGCGCTTGCGGCTGCGGTGGATGCTGGGCACACTGCGTCGCATGCACACAAACCAATAAAAGCCAGTGTTCATCACACGGCGGATACTGCCCAAAAATCCAAAGAAGCGACTGTTTCTGTGGCGCAGGACGTGCAAGCCTATTTTAAGGCGAGAAAAGAAAAGATGGTACAGAGACTGGAGGCATGGAAAAAGGATTACGATCCGGCTCCAGGGTTTCCCTATTCCTGGCTCCCGAATATGAGCAAGATTGTACATATAGAATCTTTTGACGTTTTAGAGGCATTTGTGGCAGGGGTATCCCATGCTACGACACGGGAAAAAATTGATAGTATCCTCAAAAAGAACGTACAAATCATGAAGGACAGCATGTTCTGCATGAATGCGGCCACAGTAGCCAAGATGACTGAGGGGTGTAAGATTATTGAACACGAACGCAAAATGCTCGGCTGTCCCGAAAGAGCTCCTAAAAAGCCCGAAGAGAAAAAACCCCGGGTGGTTGCCCTTGATGACCCGTTGTTTTCTCAAAAATCGCGGCTGATGAAAAAACTCGAAGAGTGGCGGAAGGATTTTGATCCACAACCTCAATGTCTGCTTGCCTGTTTACCGGGGATTGTCGATAGCCTTTCAACGAAAGCAAAAAGATTATTCGATGGCTTATACAAGGGCGTCGTCAAAGTTGAAAAAGAGAAGTTTACGAAATTTCTCGAATCACACCGAGATCTGATACTCAGTTACAGCAGTTTTGTTAATTCTTTGACAGCAGCAAAGCTCGCTGCCGTGTGTGAGATACTTAGCCTCGAAATCGATGAAGCGAAAGCACGAGCATAGTAAGAGGTAGTCCCTTCTTTTTTGTCTTCAGCTTCTTGTGGTAGAAGCTGAAGACATGTGATTACGCATCCTCCCACTTTTTTCTGTTTAGCCGTTCTTGTTGAAGTCGTTGTTGTAGAGCAACGGAGTCAACAGGTTGGGAAAATTGATCAATGATGGATCCATCATACTTGATAGCGGTTACTTCGCGTTCCGTTGCTGATAGGGTGATTTTGCAGAATTGCCGTGCGCTCATCGTTTTATCCAGATACATCGTCCGGCTGGGTTTTTTCGGAATCCTGGGTTTGACACCCCAAGATCCATTCCCGATATAGACGACGCCCAGAGGATCAGTACGATCTGAGGTGAGAGGAAAGGTGCGTTTATAGGCATGGTCATGGTTTTCAAAGGCAATGTGGAGCCGATAGGTGTCAAAAATAGGAACGAAGTTGCGCCGTATGGCGCTGCTGTAGGTATTTCGATATGGCCTGACATCGGGGTAGGCAGGGACGTGGTAGACAGCAATCCGATTCAGCATCTTGGAGTCTTTTGACATCTCCTGGGCGAGCCATTGGGATTGTTCCCCGCCTGTTGGATGGGTATGCCCTGAGTCGAGGAGATAGAGGGAGAGGTAGGTGCCAAAGCGGAGTGTGGTATATCCTCTCTCTCCTGGACTTGCAAAAAGGTGGTAGAAGAAGGGAGCCTGTTCTGGCGTCTGCCCATAGCCTCCTTTTACCTCATGGTTTCCGATGGTAACGAGAAGGGGGATGATTCGTCCGTCCTTGGTTTTCATCTGTTGATACCAGTGTTCGAGCCATTCGAGCCAGCGATTGCAGTCTTCTTTTTTCTTTGGATTGTTCGAGGCAGCGCAGGCAAGGTCACCTCCAATGACAACAAAAGCTGGGTTTTGACTTGCTGCTTGCTGGTTTGTTTCGTCAAAGATATGAAGATTCGAGAGGTTGGTATCCCCTCCTATGATAAAGCTGATAGGACTGTCGAGAGCCTTTGGCATGGTCAAAAAGAGATGTTCTTCAGAATATCCATCAATGGTAAATCGGTATGTTGTGTCAGGCAACAGACCCATAATTGATGCTTTGTGGACATAATATGGCTGCTCTTCGGGGAAGGGATTGTGCGCCGCTTGCGCTGATTCCAAAGGCGCTTCTGGTTGGTCTTTGCGATAGTGAACAAAGGCAGCTTCTTCAGGCGCACCCGAGATCCACTGGACGACCATGGTTGTCGATGGGTCTGCTACCCAGGTGAGATAAATGGAGAGGGGGGCTTGGGGAGATATGATCTCTTCGCCAGTCAGGAGCAGGGGAAGTAGGAAAAGAATAAGAACAATTCTGACGAATGAGTTCGTGATTCTTGTTTTTGTGGTCATAAAGTGCATGACTTTTGTTTTTATCTCGACGATCGTAACAATTGATAATATTCCTGGAATAAGTCTACTACTTCGCTCGGATTCTCTATCCAGGGAAAATGACCGCCATTGGAGATTGTCCTCATTACGATGTTTACATGATGGAAGCTCTCCGATTCAATGAATAATTTTAATGGAGTTATTCGGTCATGTTCTCCGGCGAATATCAGCGTAGGGAAGGAATGAGGAATCCACTTCGCTTTGTATGTGCTGTCAAAGTGTTGATCTGACCATTCACAAGCTCGAAAGTTATATGGAAGATCTTCTAAAAATGAGAATTGTTTTCTTCCGTTTTCTTGATTTGAAAGATAAGGAACTGAAGCCAGTGTGACACATTTTAGTCGTTCGTTGCTGGGGGCTTCTGAGTACGCCTTTTGCAGTTGCGTAAGGTTCGGAAGAGGGTTTTTTTGGGTAAACTGCAAAAATTGTTCCTGCCATCTCATGTCAGGGGCAGAATCCATCAGTACTAGGCCTACAAGGGCCTTCTGTAATTCTGGGGTGGCTAAGGCATACATCCCCCCCGTTGAATGGGCTACTAAAATGACATTCTCAAAAGCGTGGACAGCCTCTATCAACGCTTCTTGCCATGAAGAAAATGGCTGGTTGACCTGAACATTAGAACCATCTCCAGGTAAATCTAAATGCCATATCGTTCCAGGCAGCACTAACAACCGGGTGAGAGGAAGTAATGATTCAGATCCAAGTCCTGGACCTCCAGGGAGAAAAACCCAATTCAGGGTGTCTTCAGGTGTTGACCGGATGTATTGCAGGCGTGCATGTCCATGTGTCCATAAGGAACTTGTCAAACCGTTTTCTCAGGTCCTTTGTCTTCTGTTCTTGCAGTAGCGCAAACCAGCTCTTCTACTACCCTCGTTGATCTGTCCGTGAAAGCCTGTAGCTCATCATGGGACATCTCTTTGTGTGAGAGCCGTGTGACATCCCAGATATAGAGTGCCACGTCATGAGCCAGCTTTGGGTGGGTGGTGTGTACCTTGTACAGCGCTTGTACAAGAGGACTATTGGTGTTAATGATTAAGCTTGCTTTGGGTTTGAGAGCATGTGGTTGACCAGAAACACGTGTCATATAATCTCGAAAACGGCGCTCTTCTTCTGCTAATGTCATCACGGCAGGGAGGGACTGAATATCAAGGCTCTTCGCATCGATGGTCAGCGATTGATCTCCAATAGCGGTTCTAAAAAAGTCCGCGATCTTTGCACCTTCAGTGCGGCCGGAGGCATCGAGAACGGTTTTTTCTTTTGAGGCATCAAGCAATGTGGTGTCTAACGTGGCGTCTACTCGTCGGAAATCGATTCCCTCTTCGCGCTCTAGTTTTGTCATCAAGGGGTGGTCGATAGGAGAAGTTAAGACAGCAACGTCAATGCCTTTTGACGTATATGCAGTGACGAGTGATGAGCGCTCTTGCCCCCCTTCGCAGTAGACGATAGTTTTCTTTCCCTCTTTTTCCTGAAGGAGTTCTTCTGTTGTCTTCCAGTGAGAGGATGCCGTTTTCCAGATGAGGAGGCTGTTAGCACGTTCATAGAATTTCTGATCTTGGAGCATCCCAAATTTTACCACGAGCTCATAGGCATCCCAACATGCTTCAAAACGGGGCCTATCATTTTTGAAGAGTGCAGAGAGGGCATCTGCGACTTTCTTTGAGATGTGCTGTGCTAACTGCCGAACTGTTGAGTCTACTTGCAGATGGCTTCTGGATACGTTTAGCGGGATGTCAGGGCTATCGAGGACACCTCGAAGGAGGACAAGATATTCAGGGAGGATGTCTTTGGCATTGTCGGAGACAAACACTCTGTTGCAGAAGAGTTTGACATGATCTTTCGAGAGCTCGATCTCTTTGCGAATTCGTGGGAAATAGAGCAACCCTTGCACGTGGAAGGGATAGTCGACGTTGATATGAACCCAGAAAAGAGGCGGCTCTTCGAACGGGTAGAGCGTTGTATAAAAGCTTTTATAGTCAGCGTCAGTGCATTCGGAGGGTCTTTTTTGCCAAAGTGCATGATGCGTGTTAATTTTCTTACCGTGGAGGTACACAGCGGTGGGGAAGAATGCGCAAAACCGTTGGAGGATTGTGCTAAGGGTAGACTCTTCTAAGTACTCTTCTTGGTCGGGGCTGAGGTGAAGGATGATATCTGTCCCTACTTCTTCTCGCTGCCCCTCATCAATGGTATATGACGTAGAGCCATCGGATTTCCAGATGATGGCCTTCTTGTTGGGCTTATATGATCTGGAGAGTACTTCCACATGATCTGCTACCATGAATACCGAGAAGAACCCTAATCCGAAGTGACCGATAAAGGTGTCATTTAGCTGATAGGTTTTAATGAATTCCTCAGCACCTGAAAAGGCGATTTGAGCAAGGAAGGTCTCTGCCTCTTCTTCGTCAAGTCCAAGGCCTGTGTCAGAGAAAGTGAGTGTTTTCTTCTCTTTGTCGATGGAGATATCGATTCTGGGTTCATGAGGAGCGGAAGCTTCTCCCTTCGCGTGGAGGATGCTCAGTTTCTGAATGGCATCGGCGGCATTTGAGACAAGTTCTCGAACGAAGATGTCTTTTTCTGAGTACAGCCACTTTTTGATGATGGGCAGAATATTTTCGCTATGAATGCTTAAGTTACCATTTCGCATAACAATACCGTTCCTTCAAAAATAAAAAGATGAATAAAAGTATCGCTTTTTTCTGCGCGGATGTCAATTAGCTATGCTGGTCTCCTCGTGTATGTGAAGAGAGATTGAAGATAACTCTATGTGGCTGTATACAGAGAAAATGAGAAAGAACTCTCAATAAGAAGAGGTGAGAACAGTGGAACATATCGACTGGATCACGATGTCCTATGCGATTATTGCCTTTCTCCTGATTGGCGTTGGTCTTTCATGGATTATTTTGATCACCCATTCTTTTTTTGCCCCGCATGGCTCCTGTGTTATCGATATAAATGCAGATCCTGAGCTGACGAAGAATGTTGAGGCTGGCGTGACGTTGCTTCATGCTCTGACAAAAGAAGGAATTGCCATACCATGTCCGTGTGGCGGTCGTGCTACATGCCACCAATGTCGATTGCAGGTTGTCGAACGTGCTGATCCGCCTTTAGATACTGATGTTGCTGCCTTTACCAGGCATCAGCTGAAAGATGGCTGGAGATTGTCATGTCAGGTGAGGCTGAGTCATGATCTTGGAGTGAAAATACCAGAGCATCTGTTGAAAGTTAGGGAGTTGACGGCCACGGTGATCTCGAACAAAAACGTGGCAACGTTTATCAAAGAGTTAGTTGTCCATCTTTCGCCAGGAGAGAGAATCGACTATCGGCCTGGTGGCTACTTACAGATTCGCATTCCTCCATACATGACGAATACCGATGATTGGAAGTCATCTATTGACCCACAGTTTTGGCCGGACTGGGAACGGTATGGGATGTTTGGCAAAAAGCTGAATTGTATAGGCCATCCTGAGGAGCCGCGCGCCTATTCGCTCGCTTCGTATCCTGCCGAGGGTGAGAAATTGATGTTTAATATCCGCATTGCAACATCTCCATTAGAGGGAGGAAGGGTCTCTACGACGGTTCCTTGGGGATTTGGATCTTCATATCTTTTCTCTCTTAAGCCTGGTGACACCATTCGCGTGACTGGCCCTTATGGGGAGTCGTTTATGAAAGAGGGGACGAACGACGTTTACTTTCTTATTGGCGGGGCTGGGTCGTCTTTTGGAAGAAGCCATATCTTGGACCTATGCCGTACCAAACAGACAAAGAGAAATGTGGCGATGTGGTACGGAGCGCGCTCTTTGCGGGAAAATATCTATCAACAAGACTATGAAGACCTCGTCAAAACATGTCCGAACTTCTCATATAACCTTGTCCTGTCAGAGCCGACGCCGGAAGACATTCAGCTTGGGTGGCCAGCGAAGGACCCTCTCAAAACAGCCTTTTTATTCAAGGCGTTTGAAGCAGGAGCGTTGAAAAAAATGCGAGCTCCTGAGGAAAACCTCTATTATGTATGCGGACCGCCTATGCATAACAGAAGTGTGATGAAACTTCTCGACGACTATGGTGTTCCGAGAGAGAATATAGTGCTCGATGATTTTGGCAATTGAAATTACGCGGTCATAATGCACACATATTCTAGACTTTTAGTGCCTTTTATCACGTCTATTGCACGAGAGTGCGACGTGAGAGCCCTTGATGCTGCAGCTTTGAGGATACATCAGAAATATACAGGAAGTTCTGTTCGCCCGTTAGAAGGTATGGCAGAGCATGTTGCCTATGTGGCCTGCCGTATGCCGGCGACGTTTGCCGCGACCCTTCAAGCGCTGAACCATCTCAAACAGGTGATCCCAACATTTGCTCCAGCATCTGTTCTTGATATTGGAACAGGTCCTGGCACTGCTCTTTACAGCTCGATGTTGACCTTCCCTACCATAGGAAGAGGACTTGGCGTAGAACGTAGCGCTGAGTTTTGTGCTCTATCAGAGCAGCTGTTTGCATCTATTCCATCCATGGCCTCGTCATGCAGTGTTATCAGGGGCGACCTAGAACGAGCAGGGAATGTCGAGGGCTCGTTTGACCTGATGACTTCTGCCTATGTATTAGGGGAGCTCTCAGAGAAGTCTCAGGATCGGTGGTTAGCTTTTGCCAAAGAGCGATCGAAGGTGCTGGTATTAGTAGAGCCGGGGACCCCAGCAGGCTGGCAGTGTCTTATGCGATGCCGGGATATTCTCCTCTCGCAATGAGCCGCCATTCTCGCCCCCTGTCCGCATAGTAAGCCGTGCCCTTTTGTTGGAACTGATGTGTGGTGTCATGAAGCAGTACGACTGCCGCGGACAGCGCTTCATCGAAGACTTAAAGGGGGGCAGTTGGGATATGAAGATGAAAAGCTGTCGTACCTAGCTGTGACGTTTGACCCGTTATTGCCGAAAGTGGTGCCTCCCTGCCGTATTGTCCATGCCCCCCGCAATCGCCATGGGCATACGCATCTGGTCTTGTGTACGTTTCGCGGGTGTTTGGAGCCAACGATTATCTCTCGCAAGTACAAAGAACTGTATCGTATGGCACGAGAGGCGGAATGGGGAGATTCTCTCCCAGAGATGAAAGAGAATTGGGTCATTCCACAACAGTAAAGAAAAGGCGTTATAGTGAAGCTGTTTTTGGCTCAGATAAATCCTACTGTCGGCGCTGTCTTCCATAACCTCAATCGCATTCTCCATGCTATTATGGAGGCGAAGACTGCTGGGGCAGATATCATTGTCTTCCCCGAGCTTGCTCTGTCTGGCGCCCCTCTTAACGACCTGCTGTTTCACCATGATTTCGTCGAGAAATGCGAGCAGGCTCTTCAGAGGATAGCTGTTGCATCTGCTGGCATTACTGTGGTCGTTGGCAGCCCTGCGACAGATGGAAGATCTGTTTTTGACGCTGCTATTGTCTTTCACAATGGCATAGAGATAGGTCGCCAACATGATGTCTGTTGGGTGTGGGAGGCAGGTGACAAAAAAATTGCTGTTCTTGTTGGAGAAGGGGAGATAGAAGAAATTTCTGGAAAAGCAGATCTCATCGTCCATCTCGTCGCATCTCCTTGGAGCAGAGAAGCAGTAGAGGTCAGAGAGCGCTCTGTCAAAGAGCGTGCGAGGAAGTTCCAGCTGCCCTATCTCTTTGTGAACCTCGTTGGTGGCAATGATGGATGGATTTTTGATGGCAATAGCTTTTTCTGCGATGCCCATGGGTCAATTGTATTTCAAGGGCGGGCCTTTGCAGAAACCATCTGTATGGTCAAGGCGGGAGAACATCTGTCGAGGAGAGTCTCGCTGATAGAAGAGGTTCACCAGGCGCTTGTCTTAGGGATTGCAGACTTCTTTAAAAAGCAGGGTGTCAGCGACGCTGTTATTGGGCTGTCAGGAGGGATTGACTCTTCTGTCACCGCGACGCTTATGGTAGAAGCTCTCGGCGCCTCGCATGTCCATGGCGTTGCGCTTCCATCCAGGTTCACCTCTTCAGAGAGTGCTCAAGGTGCTGGCGAGCTTGCCTCTACCCTTGGCATCTGCTTGAAGACGATTCCAATAGAGAGGGTGGTAGAAGCTGCGACTGAAACGTTGAGAGGTGCCAATGTTTTGGCAGAAGGGGTTACGGCAGAGAATCTCCAGTCCCGTATTCGCGCTCTTCTGCTCATGGCGATCACAAATGCTGAAGGAAGCCTTCTGATAGGAACTGGCAATAAAAGCGAGGTCTCACTTGGATATACAACACTTTATGGTGACCTTTGCGGGGCACTTCTTCCAATAGGAGATCTGTTTAAAATTGAGGTGTATGAACTAGCTCGCCACCTCAATATACACAAAGAGGTCATCCCGTTGAGTATTCTGCAACGGGCTCCTACCGCAGAGCTGCGCCCCAATCAAAAGGATGCCGATGACCTGCCTGCGTACGAGCTGCTCGATCCTGTGCTTCGATTGCTGGTGTTAGAGGGGCTCTCGCCTCTTGAAGTAACCGCCAAGACGGGTATGAATCTGAAGATCGTACAACGATTAGCTGACAAGCTGCTCAAGATGGAGTTCAAACGTCGCCAAGGGCCGTGTATCTTGCGAGTCTCTTCGAAGGCCTTTGGTACCGACATCCTCTATCCGATAGTCAATCAATACGCGGTATTCCCTTCGTGAATTGTCATGGCTCTGTAGGAAAATAAAATGCAGGGTCATAGTGGTGGCTTGCAGGATTAAAAAGAACGGGGATGTCGTCAGGTGTGAGCTGGTCGAGAGGCAGGAGTTGATTTGACTTCATGATGACGACGTGGCCGGCTATCCCTGAGCTTTTTCCGTTCAACAACGGGATCGAGATGCCCAATAAGTCTTGTAAGGAGAAAATATCTGTAGCGCTTCCCCAGAGTGTAGGAGGGGAGGTAGGCATCATGGCAAGCAAGTACTCATCAGTGGTATGCTCTTCCTGGTCTGAAGTAAACTCGTGATCGCGCATAGCGAATGAAAAAAAATCGGCATCTTTCATGTGTCGGTTTAGCTGCCCTGCAAGGCTTAATTCTCGAAGAAGCAGAGCCCATTTGTTCCGTCTTTCTGCGTTTATCAAAATGGCAGTGATTTCTTGTGGCGCATCTAGTGAAATGTGTGCCTTAAGCTCCTGCCATTCGGTTGCGATGTTTATTGGAAATTTTAACAGTTTGTCTCCACCTTCCACTGATGCCGTAAAAAAAATCGCTGATGCTTTTGCAACGGCTAAATCCAGCTTTTGTAGCAACTCATCTCTCTGAATGCGTGACAACATTCCAATAGCAATTGAAGTAAACAGGCAATTTCCATCACCTATGGCATGGCAAATTTTGAAACCTGCTTTCGAAATCAAATCAAGGCCGAAAGCGTTGTCCTTTTCCTCCTTAAATGCTTGGGTCTCTTCAGCGGGAGCATCGGGGATGCTTTTTTTGATTGCCTGGGTGAGCGTTTCTAATTCTGTTATAAATTGTGGATCGTCCATAGCCCTTTTCTCATTGCCACTCTCGAGAATTCTTAGCGCTTGTTCATGAGCTTGTTCCTCGCGGGTTAGTTTCTTTGGGTAGGTTGGGATAATGTCGAGCAGTCTTCCACCTAGCGTTTCATTGACAACTCCTGGGCTCGGAAATCCGTGGGCTTGAAGAAGCAATGGTTCTAACGCAGGTGGTGGGGGCGCTTCTTTCTGCAAAGCAAGGTCTTCTGCGGACAATGGTACCAAAGGGGCCTTCGGAGAGGTCGCGTGCTCAGAGCTTCCTGACAGTTTTTCGTCTAGCGTTTTCTTGGCCATTTCTAGGCTAGGAGATCCTTGGGTAAAAGCAGGGTTGTGTGCTGAAGCGGCCTCTGAAGGGCCCATGTGATGTTCGGGAAGCTTAGGGCTTTCTACGCGCTTGCGCTCTGGATGGGGTAGTGTCTTCGCAAAGAGAGTGTCGATGAGAGCCACATCAATCGGGGGCACCTTCCTGGATGCGTTATATTTACGAATCTTCTCTGTGAGGGGATCTTTAAGTCTATTCAAAACGATTTCTTGATTTTGATTTAGCCCCCTTTGGCTTACATTCGTGAGAATATTCGGAAGTTTAAAGGACTGATGATCGAAGATATTGGCTAACAACCATGTGAACACCCCCTTTTTTCTGGCGGTGAGATCATTTCCTTTCAAGCGAAGAACGTATTGATCGGGAAATTTCAAGAAATCACTTATTCCCTTCCCTAAATTGATCATGGATAGCTTCCTTTTCAGTCTCATGTTAAGAGGGGGTTAAGAATCGCGGACCGGATACGTAAAACCAATTCCCCTTAAATATCTACATATCTAGAACAAGTATTTTAGTCAAAATTATTCCTTCTCATATTAGTTTTATTTATAGACTATTCAATTATGAATTTATATAATGTAGTTTTCTTTCGATTAGAACGTTTGTTTAATCGATAGAATGTTTGAGATATGTTTTTCGTAAAAAAAGTTACCAAGGGAGAAAACTATGTCTTCTGCACAAGTCGAAGTACCAGGCCCCCAAGGAGTCGGATCGAAGAAAGGGATTCACTTCAAGCCACTCATCGATGGCATCGAAGCGTTGACCAAACAAGTTGTTGCCAAAATCGATGCGATCAGGAGCAAAAGCGGCGAAGTTGGGGGAGACCAAGAGATGAGCATTGCTGATATGTTCGATCTCCAAATGTCGATGACGAAGCTCAACCAGTTCTCAGAGATGTCGACCTCTGTTGTTTCTGCTATGAATACCGCTATTAACACTATGGCACACAACGTAAAAGGTTAGTCATGGTTGCCGCAGTTCCCGCTTAAACTGGGCTTTATCAAGGGGAAAAACGCAAGCCATCGAGCACCTGCTGCTCGATGGCTTTTCCATCCTCGAATTTTTTAGCAGGAACTGTTGCCATTGTATTTCTGTTCTCTCTCTCTAGACTATTCATTCAAATGGTTGTATAATCTCTCAGACTGGAGAGGCTTTTGCAAAACTGGCGACCGCGCTCTACTTGTGGCGGTTCGTGCTTAGCTTCGATCTCTCCTCACCTATAGTTACCACTATGGGTTTCGTCGAGATCAAAGCTATGCCCTTCGCCGGCACTTCGCATATCGCGATCGCGAGTTTTGCAAAAGCCTGTGGACTTTAGCATTTTTTGGGCCCGATTTCGCAATCGTCTAACAGAGAGAACGCTCTGAGAACTCTGTGCCCCAAAAAACGCTAAAGTCCAGTCAGAACAAATATGCTGCAGCCAAGGGTGTTGGATATGGGACAATCTACTGTTGAAATTCGTCGACGTTTTCTTGAGTATTTTCGTAGCCAAGGTCATAAAGAGGTCGCCTCTTCTTCTGTCGTCCCTCACGATGATCCTACCCTCCTTTTTACCAACGCAGGGATGAACCAATTCAAGGATGTCTTTCTTGGAAAAACACAGCGTGACTATACACGCGCCACTACAAGCCAGAAGTGCATCCGCGCTGGTGGTAAGCACAATGACCTAGAGAATGTCGGCCATACCAGCCGCCATCTTACCTTCTTTGAAATGCTCGGGAACTTTTCGTTCGGCGACTATTTTAAAAAAGACGCCATTAAGTTTGCATGGGAAGTGTCAACGCAGGTATTTGCTTTTCCCGAAAACAAAATCTACCCCACTGTCTTTCGTGATGATGATGAGGCTTTTGAACTATGGACGGCGCATGTCCCTGCCTCTCGCATCACCCGCTTTGGAGAAAAAGAGAATTTCTGGGCAATGGGCGATACAGGGCCATGCGGCCCCTGCTCAGAGCTGTTGTTTGACAGAGGCGAGGGATATGGCTCTGCATCAAGCCCTTCAGAAGACGCTTCCGGAGAGCGGTATTTAGAATTCTGGAATCTGGTCTTCATGCAGTATAACCGCTCCTCAGATGGCTCCATGGCGCCTCTTCCGAGGCCTTCTATTGACACTGGAGCCGGCCTTGAGCGTGTCGTGTCGTTGATTCAAAAGAAAGACACGGTGTATGAGACGGATATCCTTCGGTCATTGATTGCAGGGGTAGAGCGTATCAGTGGGAAGCACTACGATCCTGCATCACCGATTGCCCCAGCATTTCGTGTGATTGCCGATCATCTTCGCTCATTGTCATTTGCCATTGCCGATGGCGCTCAGCCAAGCAATACAGATCGTGGATATGTATTGAGGAAAATTCTGCGTCGCGCTGTTCGCTATGGAAAGCAGCTAGGTTTTGAAGGGCCGTTCCTAGCAAGCCTGCTCCCTGATCTAATTCAGGTGATGAAAGATCCATATATTGAGCTGCAGAGGGCCGAGAGCCGTATAGCAGAGATCATGACCCTCGAAGAAGAGGCGTTCTTTAGAACCCTTCGCCGAGGAGGGAATATACTCTCCAAAGTCATTGACAAGGCAAAGCAAGGGTCGCAGCGCATCAGCGGGGAAGATGCCTTTGTGTTGAAAGACACCTATGGCCTTCCTCTCGAAGAGATTCAGCTGCTCGCTATCGACCACAACTTGAATGTCGATACCTCGCGATTCGATGAGCTTGAGATGGAAGCTAGGGCTCGATCCAAGGCCGCTCGCAAAGCAGGAGGACACTGTGCTGAACAGTCCTGTTTTGAGACGATTGTCCGTGATAGAGGAACGACACAGTTCATAAGAGCAACGAAAGAGGGCGTTGAGGCGAAGGTCATTGCTTGCCTGAAAGACGGAGTGCTCGTTGACAGTGCAGAAGCGGGAGATGAGGTGACACTTGTCCTGAACAGAACACCATTGTATGCCGAAATGGGAGGACAGGTAGGAGATCAGGGCTTTTTGCAAAATAGCCAATGCTATGTCAATATCGCTGATACACAAGCCCCTTTTGCCGGTGTCATTGCCCATATCGGCACCGTGCAAGAAGGGGTGTTACGAGTTAATGATACCGTTGTTGCTAGTGTCAACGTTGAGCGACGGGGGAAGATAGAAGCAAACCACACGGCAACACACCTTCTCCATGTAGCCCTCCACCAGGTGTTAGGAGAACATGCTTGTCAGGGAGGCTCTCTTGTCAACGACGAGTATCTTCGCTTTGACTTTTCCCATCACAAAGCAGTGACGCAAGAAGAGCTGCAGACGATTGAAAACCGGGTCAACGAGCTGATTCGCGACGATCATCCTGTACAGTGCTATGAGCTGACGCTAGAAGAGGCGCAAAAGCGCCCGGATATCAAGCAAATTTTCGGTGAGAAATACGGCTCTACAGTACGTGTCCTTGAGGTAGGTGTGTCAAAAGAGCTCTGCGGTGGATCCCACGTATTGCAGACTGGGAAGATCGGTTATTTTCGTATCTTAAAAGAGTCGAGCATTGCTGCGGGGACACGTCGTATAGAAGCAGTGACAGGACAAAAAGCGGTTGACGAGGCACGGATGGCTGACAAAGCGCTCGACGCTATCGCCGACCTGCTGAAAGTGCCAACAGCAAAAATCACAGAGAGGCTGACTCGTCTATTCAGTGATGCAAAGTGTTTTGAATCAGAGCTGAAACAACTGAAACGAGAAAAGCTTCAGCTGCTGCTCGCCACGGTACCTGTCAAAAGCGTAAGGGACGACCGCAGCATCATTGCTGGAGTGTTGCCCATTCTTACCGATGAGTTGAAGGTCGCTGCCGAAGAGGCTGCGAAGGAGAGCCCGACAGCTATCATCGTCTTAGGATGCGTGCATGATGGCAGGGCACATGTGTTTGTAAAAGTGCCGTCTGCTCTTATAAAGGCAGGCCTCCATGCCGGGAACCTTCTCAAACAGGTATTGCCAATGATTGAGGGAAATGGCGGCGGCAAAGCGGAAAGTGCCCAAGGTGCTGGAAAGGGGACTGCGGGACTCTCTGCTGCAATAGAGAGTATCGTTGTATCGTGTACGGCATAAGAATGGTTATATGACCCAAGAGAACGCTTTTGATGAGGTGTTTGCAGCTCGCTTAAAACAAGGGAAGTCCCTTGCCTTCGAGCACCTAGAAACACCCATGAAAGCGTTTCTTCTTGCTGAGGCATATCGTCATAGTGGAAGGGATGTTCTTATCCTCACGGGAGAAGGACAGGAAGAGTCGCGTCTTCTTCAAAACATTGAGTTTTTTGTCTCCACTTCACCCGTTGAGCTTCCCTCGTGGGAGACATTGCCATCAGAGCGCGTTGCGCCAAGCTCAGACATCGTCGGGGCGAGGCAAAAAGCGCTTCAGACTATTATCCATCGCACCACTCCACAGATCATCATCAGCTCCCTACAGGCTTCGCTTCACAGGGTGCAGTCTGAAAAGGCATTGAAAGAAGGCTTGCTGATCATACGAAAGGGTGATGAGCTTCCCTTCGATGTCTTCACACAGCACCTGTCACTTATGGGGTATACCAGATGTCCTGTGGCAGTAGAAAAGGGAGAGTTCGCTATTCGTGGCGGCATTGTAGACATCTTTCCTGTCACAGAGCAGCGTCCAATCCGTATTGACTTTTTTGATGATGAAGTGGAGTCCTTGCGACAGTATGATCCGCTGTCACAGCGAACAGCGAATGCTGTAGAGAGCGTCACCATTACCTCCGGCAAAGAGCTTGAAACACTCGAGAAAGCAGCGGACAAAGATCTGGTGACGATCTTCGACTTGCTCCCTTCAAACACACTGATCATCCTCGACGACCTCGAGCTCCTCGAAGATCGATATGCCAGCCTCGTCTCGCAAGGGGGGGTGAAGTCCAAGACCTTTCTCTGCGTTGAAGAGTGGCTGGACGCACTTCTCAAACACCAATGCATCGCCTTTAGCTATGTCTCACTAGAAGCTCTTACACATGTCAAGCGGTCGGCCTTATCGAAAGGGGGATCATATGCCCTTGCAGGGGAAACAGAGACAATCTCCTTTTCAATGTTTCAGCGGGAATTTACTGTCGACAGGCTCAATCATCCGTTTCGCATTCTACCGGAGTTCTACGAAGAAAAATGTCTTTTGAAGGAGCCTCCAGAAGGAGAGTCTCTTCTGGACTGCTTTCTGCAGACGGAAAAAACATGCCCTCATACTGTCATCGTCCAGTCTTTAGTCGAACTCGAATGGATGAAGAAAAAACTCGAAGACAGAGGAGGCGCTTTCGACCCCGCGATCGCTGTCAAAGAGGGGTATCTTTCTGCAGGCTTTGCTCGAATAGATACCAATGAGGTCTTCTTTGCAACGGCGGAGGTGACAGGGCGTATTACCGTCCGCCGTGACACAAAGCGGATGACGTCTCTTGTCACAGAATACGATGCGTTTGATGTTCAGCTAGGAGATGTTGTCGTCCATTTTCACCACGGCCTTGGGAAATTCTGTGGTGTAGAGCGGCGTCCTGACGTCTATGGGCGCGAGCAGGAGTTTTTTGTCCTCGAATATGCTGACAGAGCCAAGCTCTACGTTCCTCTCACCCAATCCCATCTCATTAGTAAGTATGTCGGTGGTGGTGAAGAGTCGCCAAAGCTTCATACTCTTGGAGCCTCCCGCTGGAAACGACTTCGTGAAGATACAGAACGGGCTATCCTTGGTTATGCCTCTGATCTGCTACGCATCCAGGCGACCAGGGTGATCAATGGGGGCTTTGCCTTTCAAAAAGATGGCCTTCCTCTTCAGCTTTTTGAAGCGGAATTTCCTTATACGGAGACTGAAGATCAGCTCAAGGCGATAGCCGATATTAAAAATGACATGTGTTCATCAAAAGCCATGGACCGTCTTGTATGCGGTGACGTTGGCTATGGAAAGACAGAAGTAGCCATGCGCGCTGCTTTTAAAGCTGTAAGCGATGGCGCTAAGCAGGTAGCTATCCTTGCCCCGACGACGGTTCTTGCCTTACAGCATTATGAGAACTTCGTCGATCGTACAAGTCCTTTTGGCATTAAAGTTGGAGTGCTCTCTCGCTTTTCGACGCCAAAGCAAAATCGTCAGACAATACAAGAGGTGGCATCTGGGAATATCGATATCATCATCGGCACCCATAGGCTTCTTCAGAAGGACGTTGCCTTTAAAGACCTAGGGCTTGTCATCATCGACGAAGAGCAACGGTTTGGGGTAAAGGCAAAAGAGCAGCTGAAAATTATTAAGGATGGGGTCGACTGCCTCACGCTGTCTGCAACACCCATCCCAAGGACGCTCTACCTCTCTCTTATCAGCGCTCGAGAACTTTCGACTATCAGCACGCCTCCCCACGACCGCCTTCCTATAAAAACTGTCATCTGTGAGCCAAGCGATGACATTATTCAAAGCGTTCTCTTTCGTGAGTTAAACCGTGGCGGGCAGGCATTTTTTATTCACAATCGGGTAGAGAGCATCTTTGAATCTGCCGACAGGCTGAAGAGGCTTCTGCCACGAGCTCGCATTGCTGTGGCTCACGGGCAGATGGGTGCTGATGAGCTGGATCTTGTATTCCATGCTTTTAAGCGCGGCGATGTTGACATCCTTGTTGCTACGTCGATTGTTGAAAATGGAATCGATATTCCCAATGCCAATACCATCCTCATTGATCGTGCCGATCAATTTGGCATTGCCGACCTCTACCAGCTCCGCGGCCGTGTAGGACGGTGGAATCGCCGTGCCTATGCCTACTTCTTGCTTCCTTCGAAGAGAATGCTCTCTGAGATAGCTCGCAAGCGCATCGAAGCTATTGCGCAGGCTGGGGGCTATGGTGGCGGGCTTAAAGTGGCGATGCGCGACCTGGAAATACGGGGTGCTGGCGATATCCTTGGCACAGAGCAATCTGGAAATGTAGCTTCTATTGGCTTTCATCTGTACTGCAAACTTCTGAAGCGCACCATAGAATCCCTTCAAGGGAAGACCCCCAGCTGGACGATTGATACTCGTATAGAGACTCCCTATGACGCTCGTCTTCCTGACATGTATGTCAATGAGGTCTCTTTGCGGATGGAGTTCTACCAACGGTTTGGAGAAGCAAAGAATGCAGATGAGGTGAGCGATATTGCTAAAGAGCTTGCCGATAGATTTGGAGCTCTTCCTGAGCCTGCGCAGTGGCTTGTTGCCACTACGAAGGTGAAGGTTGCTGGTGCACAAAAGGGATATACACTCATCAGGCTTGAGACACACTCCCTTATCCTCGAGCGGAAGACGGGTGAGAAGAGCCATTCGAACCGGGTATTACTGTCCCGCCCGAAATCTCCGGAAGAATTTGAGAAAAAAGTCATCGATGCCATCGACGCTATGGCAGCAGGCTGAGCATATACCACTGACAGTTGAAAGTCGCATACCTGCCATCGAAAAAGCCCGCATCTTCGAGTCGGTAAAAACAACCCCTACTTTTAGTAGCGGGTCTGTTTTTGCCGATCGAATCTGCGGACTTTTTCTTCGGCATCTATCCAACTTTCAACTGTCACCGGTATTTCCCGCCGACAGTTGAAAGTCGAGCTTAGGCTTAGTGGCTTTTCGACCACGCTTGAAACTCTTGGTCGAAGGTCTCTTTGTGGAGGTTGTGCCACGTGAGAACGCCCAGCCCTTCTTCTCTCGCCTTCTCCTTGCAAAAGCGAATTTTTTGGAAATATGTTTCAAAATTTGTCTCTTTCTTTGGGGATAGACCGGATAGATACATGATACCTTTGTCCATTAGCTTCGCTTCTTCCCGTGCCTTTTCCCAAACTTTTTTTAGGACCCACTCTTCTTTGTTATCCGCACATCCAGACTTTTTGTACTCTGAAAGGAGAGATTTGTATTGAGAAAAATCCATAGTTTCGGCCCCTGGTAACTCTACAAACGTCGCCCATTCTTGCCTCAGAGCTTCTTCTCGCCTTTCGGCTTCATCAAGATATTTACTAGCGGCCTCTTCAGTTGGTTCTTTTTTTCCCTCTTCGTATCGGGCGAATCTCACCCTGTGGAGATTAACACCATTGTCTGCTAGGTACCTTATCATCTTAATGTTTTGTTCATCTCCCTGTGCGCCGCGTTCCAATTTGTTCGATAAAAACGTTATCCGTCCATCGGCGTCGGTACCAATTTCACCATAGGACACGCTTCGCGTTGACATCAACCCAGAGAAGGTTGAGTGGTCGAAAACACCCTCGACGTATCCTCCGCAATGAAGTGTATTGTCAGTACTGAGGAAGAAAATGCCAACCCCTCTTTCCTTGTGAGCTATTCCACGGTCAATACCAGAGTCGTATGGGTATCCGTTGCGGACGAGCTTTCCATCCTCCACCGTTGTCTTGTAGGCTAGTTTTTTTTCTAGGATAAGTGAGACGCGGTTTCTCGGTGGTATCCATCCGCTGTCGTCTTGTTGTTCGATCCATGTATCATAGCTCATAGGTAGGTGGGACTTCTCAAACCGGCCTTTCACTTCGGCCTCTTTTCCCTTCTTCCACTCCTCAAATTCACCTCTGAAGGTCTCGAGATTCGCGTCTAACCACTCAGTAACACCTAAATCCGCATCTTTCGCCTTCTCTTTGCAAAACATAATTTTTTGTGCATATGATTTAAAATCAGCCGCTCCTTCGGGAAGGAGCGTTGCTGCGTAGGCGGTGTCTGTGGCATGCGATGTTATTTCCCAAAGTTTTTTTAACGCCCACATTTCTTTGTTTTTTTGATATGAGAGTGGCAGAGTCTCGTTGAACCATGCCTTGTACTGTTTTAGCGATATTGCTTCCGCTCCAGGTAATTTCGTAAATGCAATCCATTGATTCTTAAGGTTCTCTGCCCTACTTTTGGCTTCCCTCAGGTATGCGCTTGCGTTTATTTCAAGCGGCGCCATAGTGACTTTTTCGAAGTAGGTGAACGTTACCTCATCAAGATTGACCCCCTGCTTTGCAAACCACTCTAACATCTGTACGTTCTGGTCTTCGGTTGGGGTATAATGTCCGCTTTTGTTCGACAAAAACGTTATCTGACCATCTTCGGTGGTGCCAATTTCGCCGCCGCACATTATCGCCCCGCTTCCAAAGAAGCTTGAATGGTGAAATACATCTTTAACGTGTCCTCCGCAATAGAGCTCTCCATCGGGACCGACAACGAAAATGCCAACTCCTTTTCCTGCGTGAAATATGCTATGGTCACTGCTAGAATCGTATGGGTGCCCATTGCGGACGAGCCTGCCGGATATCACTTTTGTGCAATAGGGCGTTCTTTGCTCTTCGGTGAGGGCGACAAAGGGCCTTGGTGGCATCCATTCGCTGTCGTCTTGCTGTTGTCTCCATTTGTCAAACGATTCCTCGGGTAGCTGGGTCTTCAAGAACCTGTCCCTAATCTCGCCCTCTTTTTTCGCTTTCCATTGAACAAACATTTCTTCAAAGCCAATTGAATGACTTTTCCAACTCTCTCTAACGTCTAACCCATCCTTTTTCGCTAGTTCCTTGCAAAAGCAAATTTTTTGAAAATATGTTGGAAAATCACTCTCCCTCACGAAATCGAGCTCACGTCCGTAGATATTGATTGGGGTATCTGCGGAAGGCCTTGCTTCCTCCCAAACTTTATGCAGCATCCATGTTTCTTCTCTGTCCGGATTGCCTGATTCTTTATACTCAAGATGCCATTGCATATACTTCTGAAGGGATATATTTAGTGCCCCTGGGAATTTTCTAAATGCGTCCCAATTTTTCTTCTCTACCTTGGCCTCTTCCTCATCCTCGGTTTTCCTACGAGCTAAGAATTCTCCCCGGGCCTCTTCCATTCTCAACGGGGGTGATTGACGAATGCGCGCTACTTCAGATTCGCTTGGGCCAGGTGATCCTGTGAGAGGTAGTGTGTCCTGAGACGAAGTGTCTGAGAGAGCCTTTCTCTCGTGCGGAGGGGGGGGCGCAGCTTCTGTATCTCCCTCGTAAGTATGGGGGAGCGCAGCTTCTGTATCTCCCTCGTAAGTATGGGGGAGCGCCGCTTCTGTATCTCCCTCGTAAGCATGGGGGAGCGCAGCTTCTGTATCTCCCTCGTAAGCATGGGGGAGCGCAGCTTCTGTATCTCCCTCGTAAGTATGGGGGAGCGCCGCTTCTGCATCTTCCTCGTAAGTATGGGGGGCCGTGGCTGATTTCGGTGATTTGCTAGTCCCTTCGTCTTCGGCGTTATCAAAGGCCAATGCAGGAGGTTCGCTTTTGCCTTTTTTATTCCCCTGGGCAGTTTCTTTGGGCTCTACGATGGAAGAGAGTTTAGCTGCTTTTCTGGTTAGTCGTTCATCCTTACTGTCCCGCCACAATAACAACTCATCTTCAGTTGGTTGACGTCCCTCAAGTTTGGAAAAATCTTCTGTGTATTTACACTCAGCATTTTCTTCTGCTAGCCAAGTAAGGAATCTCCCCTTGTCCTTCATTAGACCTGTCGTTCTGCTCCACTCCTCCTCTTTACTTCTGACCCAGATGGCAAAAGATTGAGCCGACGCCGGTATTTGTATAGAAATGGGGTGATTTTCCCAAAACGATGCCATGAGTCGAATCTCGCCCGCCGTGTACTCGTTTGATGTTCTTCCTCTCAAAACCAGCTCAGTGATGAGAAAATCTTCGTTGCCCACATTCTCTTGACCAACAAAACGCCCTTCAAGCCCGGCCTCCTCCATCCCTGCTAATCCCTTGCCAATCGATGTTGCGTAGTCAAAAGTGCGCCTTAGTGTGGCAAGCCTTAGCGTCCTCGCGGCTCGCTCTTTTTCGACACTACCGGGCTCACCACCCTCTACCAGAATCAGTTTGCAAAGACTCTGAAACCTTTTGTCCGAAGTTATTTTTTTGAATTCATTTTCCTCTACTACGCCCTCAAGCTCTTCTGGTATCGCTTGGTGACCTTCTGCTGCGGCCTTGATGAGCGACATAAGCTGTTTGCCGCTGATGTGAGAACCCTCTGGTACGTCGTCGGATTTCAGCAGCTTCCATTTACTTTTTGTCTTGCTTAGGCAGAGCTTACTTGGATCAAGCTGACCCTTGGTTGCCTGATCGAATATTGCCCAGCTATCGGGACCTAAGTCTACGCTTGTCATGGAATCCCCTCCTTCCCGTCATTGGTGGGAGCTTATACTTCTTCTTGTTCAAGAAAAAAATATATTTGTTCTGATCTCATATATAGGCAAAAATAAATATTTAATATACGGGTTTTGCCATGACGGTCACAATCGCTGTTGTAGAGAGCCATTTTGTGGCCTTTACGACTAACGCCAATGCTAGCCTATAAATTTTTGAAAATGAAGGCGTGCCATAGGATGCTATGGCAACAGGCTAAAGCCATCAATGTGGGGAATTTCGCAGTTCGGCATGCGTGGCGATGATCGCAAGACATCGTTCAACAGAACTTGGCAGGTTATGCGGTGGTTCCATGGCAAGGAGTGCTCGGGCGCGCGTGAGAGGAGTAGCGTGTTCGAGGGCTACGGGGGCCCCTGCCATCGGATCTTCTTTGCCTTCCAGCAAAGATTCAAAATCAACATCGTCAGCGTGCTGCTCCACGGCCATCAGTGCATCGGCAAAAGTGCGTTCTAATTGTTGAGATTTTTTTATGCATTTTCTTTGTTGCACAAGGAGAGATGTCCGCCGTGCCTCATCAAGAACTGGTTGAGGTGACTCTGTTAATGTGATATCCCCTAGGGACAGATTTTCCGCCTTTGCTCCTTCATAGAACTGCCCTGTCTCAGTGGCGCTGACGATAGCCCACGTATTTACGAAGGGGTCAAACCAGAAACAATAGTGTATTGCAAGAAGCTTTTCGGAAAGAGTGATGCCAAAATTGGAGTCTGCGAAATGGATCAAAAGGTTTTGGTATTGAGGACAGCTCTCTGCAAACCTTGTTATGAGCAGGTAGTGGAGATCGGAGGGGGAGAGAGAAATCTGCATATTGTCTATCAGAGTTCTCTGAGGAAGTCTCCTGATGGTTTGAGTAAGGGGACCCCAGAACCGTGCTTGGATCTTCCTTGCAAGCTCTGTATGGAGAGCAGTATCGAACGTTGCGATGATCTCGTCGATGGTGGACTCTTGATTCTCAAGCTCCGGCCGAAGGATTTGTAGTACCCCTTTGTGGATAGCGTCAATTTCAGAAAAAGTGAAGCATACTTTTTTATGGATAGTATGAAGACGAAGCGTTACTTCCCGACACCCTTGTTGTACCAAGAAATTGATGAGAGAATAGAATTTTGGAAGATCTTGATCGAATGAGGGGATATCTTTGAGAGGAGTTTGAATACATTGTGCAAGGAGCGTCTCTTGACGGACGAGTGGGTCGTCGGATATTCGGAACAAGGAAGCGTGTGGAGGAAGATTGGTAGCATGAGAATAGAGGTCATGGAGCAAATTATCGACGCTATCGGATAGTTGGAGGTGATCTCTGATCCATTCGTGAGGCTTATGCGTGACGATGAAAGCATGTGGCACGCCCTTGCGCACAGCCGTGGAGATCGCATCTCGTATGATCGATGGAATCGTATTCGTATAATCTAGGAGAGAAAAAGAGAGCGATTGCTCTTTTATTGCATCAAGAACGTCGGCCTTGAGTTGTGCGAGAAGTTTCCCCTGAAAGGATGTTTTTACATGAGCATCTTGGAAATGAATCCACACTTCGTGCGAACACTGTTCAACGAAATAGGAAACAATATCGTTCACCGTTTCTGCTGGAATTTGCTGGAAGGACTGTTCTATTACGGCTCTTGTACTCGAATCAAGGGCTAGCAGCTCGTCCTTGAATGAGAATAGTGGGAACTTTGAAAAGGATGGATCGTTTGGGAGGAGCCGGAAGCTATGTGTTGCAGTCGTTGCTCGGAATGAAAGATCCTCTCCTTGTTCTTGCGATTGACGCAGCCCTCGGAGCCACAGAAGGAAGCCTCGCTTTGTGCTATCTATTGGACTTGTGTGGTTATTGGGGGATCGTGGGTAGTGTTTGCTAAAAACGGGCAAAATATCATGAATCCCATGATGCTCAATAACGTAGGCCCCGAAGATTTCAAGTCCAACAGAGGGAAGAAAAGTCTCGGGTAGGATTCCTTTTGGGAGGGGTTTTTTCTCGTAGACCTCTGCGAACAATGCATCAAACGATTGAAAGAGTAATTGTTGAAACTCTCTCCGTGAAAGGGGTCGCAGCCTGTCTTCCTCTTGGAAAAAAAAGGCAAACGCTCCTGGGATTTCACGTCCGGCATAGAGGAAGGGGAAGGGGCTTGGGATCCATTGAAGACGAAGGTGTTCTATGGGGGTAAGGGCTGAACCCGATGGTTTACCTACTTGGAGTAGCGGTTTCTCTAAAAAGGAATGAAACTCTTGAATTTTTTTAATGAGCGCATCGAGCCCGAACCGTAGAGCAATTTTATTAAAGCAGTTGAAAATTCGCCGCATTGTAGTGAAAGGAACTTCCCAAGAGGTTTGTGAGTAAGGCGAAAATGGGGGACAAAGAGTGCTTCCAAGCGTATTTTCTATTACTCTGAGGAGTGGTGACTGTGTTGGCGATTCAATCAGAAGGCGGATTCGATCACACTCTTCTTCTCTGAGAGTTCCTGGGAACAGTGCTTTGATCTTTTGCAAGAGTTCGTGCATTGTCTTGGGGTTTTTCGCAAGAACAGCATTCCATTGTGGGTTGTCGAGTTGTGCATTCTCCTTTATACATGCCTCCAGACGTGAGCCTCTGAGACTTCGTACGTCGGTAATCTTGTTATACAGCGCTACGGTCTCAGGCACTTCGAGTCCGAGAAACATCTCAGGAATCCCTCGATAGTACCGTGTCATATATCCTAGGAAAAGGAGTTCTTTCATATCATCGATTAGCCAACGAAGGCCGGAGATCTGTTTTTCAGAAAGGAGGCTGTCTAAGACACAGCTGCCAAGGCAGTGCTGGCGCCAGTAGGTCAAGCATGTGGCAAGACAGACCTGATGGGTGTCATACGCTGTAACAGGGGTGTCGTGTGGCCGCATGAGAGCATTATTGATGATGCGGGTTCCATATAGACCTTGAGGGGGCGATGGAATAGCCTCTATGGCTTTTTGCAGGCTGCTATCGCTTCTGAGCTTCTTTAGGGTGGTTGAGATATGTTTTTCGACAGAGTCTCTCTGGTCTTTGGTAGCCAGAAAGAGATCTTGCACCTGATCTGCCATTCCAAGGTTAAGTTCTCCATTGGGTAGGACGAGCGTCTGTGCGATGGCAAGGGGGATGAGTGTGCAACGAAGAGATTGGAAGTTGTAGATACCTATTGCTTTTAGCTCTTCGATCTTCTGGAGATACCGAGCTTGAAGAGCCTCAAGTTTAGCGCGCGTTTTCGTCATCGCATCTTCTTGCAAGGAGGAGAGGGTGGTGTTCGATAAAGGTTCTTTGCGAAGGTAGAGCAATTGGGATGAGAGAGCAGCGCCTTCAAGAAGAGTCAGTCCGCCACGTAATGGCCCATCGATAAACACTCCTTCGAGTATGAGACGAAGAGAGCGGCATTGAGGTTGTGTGTACTGAGCGGACTGTTCTAAAAGGACGTGGAGCGTGTTTAAAAGGGAGGCATACCCTGGTTCACCGGCAAAGGGGGAGAAAATCGTCTGAAAGTTTTCTAAAAGGTCATGTGCTGGCGTTTCTTTCAGGTAGGCGGCATTGATGTGGCGAAGGAAGCTCGCCCGTTTTTTCCTGAGCGAATTCGTTTCTTCCACCATTGAAAGAAGAGGGGAGGGTTTGGGCCCTATGGCGTCGAGTAATGTTTCGTGTACAACATGTACCTCTTTGGAGGCTGGGAGCGGCTCTTCTTCGAAGGAGGCGTGAAGATAAGGAGCGGGGTGGGGTTGAATTGTGAATTGGGCAAAGACTGTTGTGAGTTGAGTTACTTGTGATTCTGACATAAGAAAAAGCCTTTTTAATATAATTTAACGTTATTGAAAGAAGATATTATTTTATTAATAAAACATAATTCGCGATCTTTCAATTAATGGGAGAATTAGGAGATTTCCCAGGCGATAGGCATCACGTCTGCAATCGACGTTGCACTCTCGCGGATCATAAGGAGTCGATCAAAGCCGACAGCAACGCCGCAGCAATCAGGAAGTCCTCTTTCTAATGCTGAGAGGAATGCATCGTCAATAGGATACATCTCTTTTCCCTGGGCCTGCCGGTGTGCATTATCAGCAGAAAAACGGGCTCTTTGCTCATGAGGATCTGCCAGTTCATGGTATCCATTTGCCAGCTCCAGGCCTTCGCAATAGATTTCAAACCGTTCGGCAACCTTCTGCCCGTTGTCGGTGGTCTGGCGAGCCAGGGCCGCCTGTGAGGCTGGGTAATGGTATAGAACCGTAATGGCCTTAGGATCAAAGGAGGGTTCTACCTTGATGGCTAACAAGAGATTGAGCAAATCATCACGAGAGCTTGTTTTGACTGGGTAGCCTTCGAAAGCAGTACAGGCATCTTGAAGCTGTTGGAGGGAAGAGGTGAAAGGGTCGATCTTGGCATGGGTGATAAAGGCGTCGCGGTAGGAAACAAATCTCCTCTGGCGTTCTCCAATGAATCGTTCAGCAAATTCAATCGTTTCATCCATCATTTCAGAGAAGGAAATCCCAATGCGATACCACTCTGCAAGAAGAAATTCCGGTGAGTGGCGAGCGCCAGCTTCTTCATGGCGCCACACATGGCCGAGGTAAAAAATTTCTCCGGAGCCTTCGCTCAGCAGGCGTTTCATAGGAAATTCGGGGCTGGAAAAGAGAAAACGCTGTCCATGGATCAGTGAAGAGGTCGAAAAGAGATCAATATTGACATCTACAGAGGCTTTTGGACTTAACGCCAGACAATCTACTTCCACGATGCTACGTTCTGCAAAAAAAAAGCGTGCTGAAGCAATAGCTTCAGCACGGCGTGAGAGTTTTGTTCTGAGAGGCGATTCCACGGCTATACTCTGCTGACGTATTCGCCGGTGCGTGTGTCAACTTTGATCTTCTCACCTTGATTGACGAAAATGGGAAGTTGTACCTTTGCCCCTGTTTCGAGAATCGCGGGTTTCAGCACACGTCCAGAGACGGTATCGCCACGGGCGCCGGGAGATGTCTCGGTGACCGTCAATTCCAAGAATGTCGGCGGTTGTACACTAATAGGCTGGCCGTTGTAGATGACGATCGTATAGAGAAGATCTTCTTTGAGCCATCCATCAGTCTCTCCGATGCACTCTTTGGAAATCGTAATCTGCTCATACGTGGCGTCATCCATGAAAACAGCGCCATCAACCTCTCGGTAGACCATTCTCATTGGGGTTTCAACGACGTCGGCCATATCGAGTTTTTCGCCGGACTTGAGGACTCTTTCGATGACTCGGCCTGTCATCAAGTGTTTTACTTTCAGCCGATTGAAGGCTTGGCCTTTCCCTGGCTTCACAAACTCATTATTGACAATGATATACGGCTGTCCGTCGAGCTCGACTTTCATGCCAGGCCGCATTTCATTGGTGCTTACCTGTACCATACCTTAAGGAACCTCTCGTTCTTGTGATGTTGCTGTGCAGTATACCCGGGCTAATGGGTTCGTGTCACTAGGCGAACGTTTGTTACGGCCGATTATTGTGACGATATCGACTGAGGTTTTACGAACCAAGGTTGGACAAGTTTAAGAAGGATCATCGCGCTGATCGTTGCCGCTTTTCCAGCCATGCCGAATCCTTGAATCATGATACAGAGCAGAGCCGTTGTGATGACTGTCCCAACCAAGGCTGCGCAACAGAAGCGGCCGATAGTTGATGGTGCAAGACGCTGTTCAAAGACAAGGATCCACTCGAGGATCATGTGTGGGATCAGTGCGATGAAGAGTCCGGCAGCGAAAATTAGAGAGAAATTGTCGATTCCCCATACCTTGACACCTGCATAGGTAAGAACTGCAAGACCTCCAAAAAAACCATACAGACATTGGGTGTACAGAGGTAGTTTTTTCATTAAGAGTAGTCGGCGTGGCTCTTCATCACCGTTTTGGGCTGAAAGAAAGATCTTTTTCCTGAGCCACAGAATAATCTTTGAAGAGAAGGCGATGGCGATGATGACTGACCATTCTCCGAAAGGCTGTTTGAGCAGATAGAGAATTGGACACAGAATAATCGAACTCCAGAAAGCGAGAAGGAGAAACTTTTGTGGTTGCAGCTTGTGTACAGGGACATCGCGGACAGCAGCAGATTCAAAGAGTCCTCGAAGAAGTACGATAACAAAAAAGGTTACAAAGACGGAAAAGAGGTAATCAAGCCCAAGGAGCGCCTGCAATCCATAGAGCAGGCCAAACATGCATACGACGGTTCCATAGAGGCTGATACTGGTGAGGTAGAGCTTGCTCCACAGCCAGAGGCTGTCATTCTCATATTGTTGTTGAACGGCCATGGTTGTCTCCCTCTAGAAAATGCTTTGTGAAATCAGACCAAAAAAATCATGAAGTTCGGTATCATATACGCTTTTAGAAAAAACAACGATTGAGAGAATAGATATGGTAATCGAACGTACTTTATCAATGGCAAAGCCAGATGCAGTAGAGAAGAATTGCATTGGTGCTGTTGTTGCTCGTTTAGAGCAAGTAGGACTGAAGGTAGTGGCGGCAAAGATGGTTCTTCTGACACGCTCTGAAGCAGAGCGCTTCTATGCCGTGCATAAGGGAAAGCATTTCTTCGAGACTCTTGTGACTTTTATCACAAGCGGGCCGTTGCTGGCGATGGTTCTAGAAGGGGAAAATGCGATTCTTAAGAACCGGGAAGTTATGGGCGCTACGGATCCAAGGAAAGCGCTTCCTGGCACCATTCGTGGGGATTTTGCAAAGGACATTGGAGATAGAATGGAGCGTAATGTCGTCCATGGCTCTGATGCCCCAGAGACTGCGAAGAATGAAATTGGCTTTTTCTTTGGTGAGATGGAGATCTTCTCTCGCTAGTCTTCTTTGTTTTAAAAAGGTTGCAAGAACATCCTATACCTCTTCTTGCAGCCTTTTTCTCAATTCTTATCCTCAAATCCGATACAGTACGATTTTGGACGCGACTCGGCAAGAAGAGTCTGAAGCCAATCTGGTTGCAGATCTGACAGCCGGTACAATCCTCCTCGATGCATGCAGAGTGGATTGACGACGCGCGATTTACAGTAGACTACACTCTCTGGTGTTGAGGGGGTATCTACGAAGGGAATTGTATTGTTCATCCGCTCAAACAGCAGTTGCAGGTGAGCATCTCCTGACAGATGTTGCCGTATCATTTCTATGACACTACGGTCTGTCCCATACAAGTCATCGTGGCTTAGATAGTGTTGTTGATAGGCATAGCGGAGGCAATCGCCGACGGTTTTGAACATGGCGGCGGAGTTGATGCCGCACCATAAGGTGGAGTTGAGTTGTGAGAACAGCTCTGCGTACTCTCGTGCCGTGGGTACGTCAAAGAAAAACCACTCTTGCCCATTGGTAGACAGCTTGGCAATGATAGCCTGTACTTCTTGCGGTGTTCGCATGTCAGATGCGAGTGCCGCGCGAAATGAATAATCAATTCGATCTGCGCAGAGGTCAGGGAGTGGTTGTTCTTTGAGAGGAAATCGTGTGTCGTCGAGGATGACATCAATGTTCAGGCTGTGCTTGGCAATGATTGCTGGTATCTCTGATGCTCTGACATATTCTTCGAAAACATTGTCCTGGTGTGATTGGGTTTTGCCTCCGTCCGTCCCTGCGAGAGTATAGTCGGCACAATGGGAGAAGGCGGTATGAGAGGCGTCATGGATAAGGCCTGCTATCTGTTCTTCAAGAGAGGCTTTATAGAGGTTGAGAAGAAGGTAGACGCCTAACGAGTGTTCAAAGCGAGTATGTTTTTTGAGCGATGGAAAAAATGGTTCTGGATAGCCTGCCTGGTCAATTTCCTTCAAGCGTTGTATCGAAGGGCCGTTTATAAGATCGACAATGACGGGTTCTGTGATGAGATGGTGTCCGAAGACACGGTCGGTGTATGAAAGCGGTTGCATGGATAACCTCTCCGTTAAGGACTGTCCAACGTATTTTTGTGCACAGTCCCTTACACTGTGAAGTCTTCTCCGAAGTACCGTGTTTTGGCCTGTGCGTCAGCGAGCAGCTCTGCTGAGGTGCCGGAGCTGAGGAGCTTGCCATCGGCCACGAGATAGCCTCTGTTGACGACGGAGACTAGCTCCCGGGCATTATGGTCGGTGATGAGGACGGCGATCCCTTTGCTTTTGAGGAGCTGGATCATGGACTTAAGATCTGCGATGGCAAGAGGGTCGATATTGGCAAAGGGCTCATCGAGCATTAGGCAGCGAGGGTTGGTGGCGAGGGCGCGGGCAATCTCTAGGCGTCGACGTTCTCCCCCAGAGAGGGTGGAGGCTTTCTTAGAAGAGAAGGCGGTGAGCCCGAGCTCATTGAGGAGGGTATCCTTGCGATGGTTGATGGTGTCCGTGTCATTTTCGAGTGCTTCGAGGACGGAGAGGAGGTTTTGTTCTACTGTGAGATCGCGAAAGACCGATGGCTCTTGTGGGAGGTAGCCCAGCCCCAAGCGTGAGCGGCAGTGGATGGGAAGTGCTGTGACATCGATGCCGTTGAAGATCACCTTTCCTGCATCGGGTTTGATGAGGCCGATGATCATGTAAAACGCTGTTGTCTTGCCAGCGCCGTTTGGGCCGAGTAGCCCAACAACTTCCCCTGGGGCAACGTGAAGCGACAGTCCGTTGACGACACAGCGGTTGCCATACGATTTGACAAGGTCAGATACGCAGAGGCCTTCGTTCATGTGGATTTCTCTTCTGTAGGAACGCTCTGTTCATCCGATGTCTCATGCGGAGCATGGGCAAGGGGGATAGGGCGTAGGTATTCAATATTGACAGCACCTTCACCGCGCATTGAGGTGAGGGAGTATCCAAGAGGAGTCTTGGTGATCTTTGCCTTCAGCGCCCGTCCTGTGGCGCGTACGGGGATTTTCTGATGTTCGTTGGTGGCAAATGAGGTATACGTTACTTTTGTTGGCGGGTGGGCGATGAAGGTGCCTTCGAGAGCCTGGCAATCGATTTCTCCTTCATCGGCCATCAAGTGGCTTCCGTCTGAGAAATCGATAACGACATTTCCTTTTAGGAAGAGGGTGTTCACAGCCATGGCGCCGTCATCTTTCTTCTCCTGGGGCAGCATGAGGGTTCCCTCATCACAATGGAGCACTCCTATCTCATGGATGACTTTCACATGCCCGACGAGGTGGAGGGTCTTACCTTCAAGGTCCACATGCTCAGCCTCCACTTGCTGGAGGGGGAGAAGGGGGATTCCAACACTCTCGAGAGGAAGGAGGTGTCCTACGAGTGCGAGCAGGCATAGGCAGTAACTTCTCATTTTGTAATCCCATGATTTAAGTGAAGCTTTACACCTTGGCAGCTCACCTGCTGCCGTCCTTTTTTGTCAAAGAAGAAGGTGAGGGAATGGGCTGTCCCTTGAGCGATGATCTGCCCTGCATCTGGACTTGATGGCAGGTCATGGCCTTGTACTTTCAACACGCTAAAAAACGCCGTGTCTGCCACCAGCTGGTTCGTTTCTGGATTCCACTCCGCCGTTTCTGCATCAAAAAACCGCGCTCGCTGGGCAGGAGATATCTGTCGATAGAGGCGCTCAGGGACTGCCTGATGGGGGGGGGATTCTTTGACCCATCTGTCGCCTTGTTTGATAACATGTTCTCCTGTGGACGCTATTTCCCAAAAAAGCTCTTCTTGGAGGCATCCTTTTGGATGGACAAACGACTCCTTCATAGAGCGTCCTTTTGCTACAATCGAGGTTAGGACTTCCGCTGATGTAGCTTCGAGGAAAAACTGCCGCCGCGGCCCCGCAGGATCCTGGATCCACAGATGCCGGCTTACGCCTGTTCGCTCCTGTTTGAAGAAGAGGTCTTCTTTGTTTTCTCGTGCTTTTCGTATGTTCCCGCGTCGCGACAGTTTGACTTTGTCGAAATCGTGCACCTTCGATTCGTGGATGCGATACGTTCTTACGACCATCCCTATGAGGAGGAATGCGATGAATGCCCCCCATAAAAAGCGCTGTGTACGCCAGCGTCGCGGTTCAGAGTGAAGATCCATCACAGGGAGGGTATCCTTTGTACTGTTTCGTGAAGAGACAGCAAGATATCGAGCAATGCGCTGAGCTGATCGATGGGGAAGACTGTTGCGCTGTCGCTCAATGCTTGGGGTGGGTTTGTATGGGTTTCTATGAAGAGAGCCTGGATGCCGGTTGCCACAGCGCTTCTTGCAAGCAGAGGGATAAATTCTCGCTGGCCGCCTGACGAGGTGCCCTGACCTCCTGGTAGCTGGACAGAATGCGAAGCGTCGAAGGATACAGGCACTCCAAAGCGAGCCATGATCGCCAGTGAGCGCATATCGCTGACGAGGTTGTTATAGCCAAAGGATGTCCCGCGGTCACAGAGAATCACCTGTGTGTTTCCCGCAGCGCGAGCTTTTTCTACGATATTCCCCATGTCCCACGGAGCCATGAACTGCCCTTTTTTGACGTGGAGGGGCCTTCCTGTTTTTGCTGCCGCTACGACGAGATCTGTCTGCCGGCAGAGGAATGCCGGAATCTGGAGGACATCGAGCACTTCACTTGCTGCCTGCACTTCTTCTGGCAGGTGGATGTCTGAGAGTACTGGAATGCCGAACTGCTTTTTTACGTCGCTGAGGATGGATAGTCCCTCTTCTAAGCCTGGACCTCTAAAGGAGTGAAAGGATGATCGATTTGCTTTGTCATAGCTTGCCTTGAAGATGAGATTGATATTCTTCTTCTCAACAATGCGGACGAGCTTTTCGGCGCATTCGAGAGTATGGTCTCTACTTTCGATGATACATGGGCCTGAGATGAGCGTTAACGGCTGTCCCTGTCCAATTTTGAAATTTCCAACGGTTACGGTGTTCATCAATGCTCCTTCAGAGAGGGGTGCTTAAGAGGGTTAGCTGATAAAATTTTCTCTGCTCGTTGGTCTGTTGTTTCTTTCAATCGTTGAATATGATCGCTGATATTGACTTTTTGCGGCTCAAAAGAAGTAGGAATTTCAAGATATTCGTCATCGAGGAGTTCACAGAGAGGGAGGAGGACAAAAAGCCTGTCCAACATCCGAGGATGAGGTAGTGTTAGGGAGGGGGTTTGCAGGAAGCAGTGTCCTACGAGGAGAAGATCGAGGTCGATAGTCCGTGGTAGGCCCTGTCCTTTTTCTGTTCTGCCATATTCCTTCTCTATCCGTGTGAGGTGGGAGAAAAGAGCTTGTGGCGAGTGGAGGGTGGAAAAGGAGCAGACGCAGTTGAGGAAGTCTTCTTGTGGGCAGACGCCGACTGGCGATGTGCGCCATAGCGATGACAAGGCGAAGTCCTTCACGTCAGGCAGTGATGCTATGTGTTGGCAGATTTCTTTGATGGTCTTTTCGCACACACCCTTGTTGGCGCCAATGCTAACAAAAGTGCGATGCCACAGCGTCATGTGTGCCTTCTTCGTTCATTTACAAAAAGTCCAGCATATAGTGAGAGGGAATATCGCAAAAGGGTAGTTCTAAACGAGTAGTGATATAATTCTATATCCATATCCATCATTACAACACATGTTTTTCGCTGCTATTTATATATCGCTGTATTATTTATCCGCGACCGATAATTACATGCTTGAAGAAGTTATGTTTTAGTATAATATTTTCGTTTTAGTTTCTAATAAAATAAAATGGAGATGAAATTATGGCTCTTGCTTCTTACCAAGAGGGATATCCCAGCCTGTGCCACAACAACTGCAGGATCATGTTATAAATGTTTTTTCTATGATGTGCCAACTGCTCCTGAGGAGCTTCGCCATTTTGAGGAAGTCGTTGACGCCGTGTATCGAAAGATAAGCTCTGCAATCCGTGAAAATAAAGCAAAAGATCCAAAATGGCAAGACGCTCCGACTCCAAGAGCCATTCCGGACCCTTGTCCCGCCCCGGCAGCATCACTTCGAGAATACGCGTACTTTTCGCCTCTTTTAGACGATCCAAATATTTCAAGGGAGTTGTCTTCCGAAACAGACTTGGGTCAGCGTAAGAGTATTGTTGCTTGCCGATGTTTCGGCATTGTCCGATTGGGCGAGACTTCCACGGAAGACGGTCGTGTTGAATCTCGAGCGTGCCTTGTAAAAACAGTGCCGGTACAGCACATAGATTCTTTGACCAATTCCAAAGATCTTGTCATCGCCATCGTACCATGCCCACTCTGCGGAGGCATTGCCAGCTGCATTCACACCAATTTGAGGAGCAGGAACGTTCTGGCCCATGTCTGAGATGAGTTCAGGCAGCAACTTGGGTTTCAACATGCGGGACATCATGCAACCGCTTTTCGTAAAAAAATGGGTACGAGAACTTAATGATCCCCTATGGTTCCTTGTCGTAATAATGCTTTTACCTCAGCAGGAGCAAGTGGCTCGAGCCTATATAAGCGATCTATAAAGCCTTCATTGTCGAATAAACGAAATGCTAATGAATAAAATTCGCTCTTAATTATCTCGCTGCTTTCTATAACCGATCGAAGTTTTTCATTTCTTAGTATCGCAATAAAACGACTAGGCAGCTTGGCAGCTAAGGACTCATCCTTCGTTGCTTCAGCAATACTGGTTAACAGATTCAACGTCCGAAAAATTGCAAAAAACTTGTCCTCTGGTCTTGCCATATCTACGGTTCGCATTTCTTGACTTAAGGCATTTAGAGCTTTATCAAATGCTCTGACGTTAACATCCATGAAATCGGGTGCAAGAAATGTTCTATAAATAGTTAAGGCAATTTTTTTTGATTCGTCAGGAATGGCAGTGAAAGAATATAAATCAGATAATGACTCAGCAAGTTGCAGATGAGAAAGTGTGGAAAGAAGTTGAGATACAACAACTCCTTTTTTCTCTGGTAAAAGATCAGTCATATACAAAAAGGAAACGGTGAGAAGATCCTTTTTGTCCTGATCTGATAGATTTTTCAGCAATTCGTCAGGGATTGTATCACCCGATTTCACAAATTCGTAACTTCTATAGTACGGTTCCCTTGCAAGGATTGTATCGCAAATTCCCAAGAGCGCCCTGAGCGCAGTCTTTTCCTTGTACGTTAACTCTTTGTCGCACTCACTTAAGAGGGCTTGAGAATGTCTTGATACTTCTTTTACTCCAGCAAGAGTTGTGGGATCGAGACTCGGTGAGCCGAGTAGCTCGCCCTCCAAATTCGCGATTGCCTCCTGAATTTGCGGCAAGATAGAACATTTTTCTGTCGCTGCTATGAGTGCTTTTCTCTGCGCTGATGTCGGATCCTCTGATGCAAGCATTTGGTCAGCTCTTCGTTTGATTTCGGAAAAACCTTTTACAAGAGCGACTAGGTTTGTTGTTTTTTCTCTTAGCTTATCCACTTGATTCGTTAGATCCCGAATTGAACCTGATAGATCCCGATGGGGAGTCCTAGGGGGCATATGCTCGTGAGGTTTTACTGATGTCACCATTGTTTCAGAAGCTGTCAACGGTGATTCCTCATGAGGTAACTTCTCGATCTTTGCTTTCGAGACATGCTCGACTTGTCGTCCTTCTCCAACTTCACCTCCCCCTATCCCAGCAGCAGCGGCAGCCGTTTTAACCGTCTCTAGACCTGGCGTATCACTGCTAGGCTTTGGTGTTCCTGGTGATTGAAAAGATGGCCCTTCTCCTTCTATTCTTGTATCCCCAGACATGCAACAACCCTCCAATAAATCTATGCTGTATCTCGGTCCTCATTTATCCTCATATATATTTTTTGTGTATATTTGTACACAATTCTAGAGGCGTGCTACATGATCTTCACACGGATCTTCTTGGAGTCAAATCAAAAAGCCCAAAACAAAACATGCGTAACCTGAGCTGGACTTTAGCATTTTTTGGGCCTGATTTCGCATTCGTTCTCTCTTTAGACTTTTTGCATTTATCGTAGATGGCCTAACCAAAGACGATCTATGATAAATTTATTCGTCTAAAGAGAGAGCGCTCTGCGAGCTCGGTGCCCCAAAAATGCTAAAGTCCAGCTGAGAGGTTTTTTGCAAAACTAGCGGTTGTGCTCTGCTCGGGGAGGCTCGAATAGAGAGGGTATCTCTCACCTCGCCCATAGCTAGCGCTATTGGCTTTGCCGAGATAAACGCTCCCTTCGTCGCCGGCGCTTGCATATCGCAGCCGCTAGTTTTGCAAAACCCCCCTGAGTTAATAAAACCAGAAGAGTGCACGCGATTGATTTTGACTTGTGGCAAATTGTTTTTTCTCGTCTGAGATAGACTCTTCAGGGCAATAAAAAACATGTCGAATATGTCATTGTTCCCTTCTCACAACCTGGTGCGTCGTGAGAAGGGACAATGTTTTGGATGAAACAGACGCTTTTTTTTAGTGCTCTATCTTTAGTTTCTTATGGGCACTTTCGGTGTTATTTGCGTTGACAGCCGTGATAGAAAACTTTTTCCAAGAGTGTTTCCA
>CAINFV010000090.1 GCA_903848235.1 Chlamydiia bacterium
AAAAAATCAACCAATTTACTGGTTTTTGGCGACCATTGTTCTTTAGGTGAGGCGAGTTCTTCGAGAAGAGTTTTGCTATCTTCCTTTAAAGTCTTGACATGCCACCATAGCTGCAAACGACGATAGAGTCCCAATATAGGATTAGCAGCGGCTTTGACGCGGCTCGCCAATTGAAGCCCTGCATTTTCTAGGCCGAAGAGAACTGTCAATCGTACAGGCTTCTTCACCCCCACATGTCCTGGACAGGATTCAGCAGCAGTAGTTTTTATCTCTACTTCTTTTTGCTTAAAAACTTGCTGTGGCGCTGAGGCAAAAGCCCCACGAATCCACTTTCCAAATGAGATCAGTCTTCCAAATGCTAAACTACTCTTTTCCAGCCCTCTTGACTTGGGCGCAGAGGAAGGCGCTGCAGGAGCACCCGAACCTTGTACGTCGTCAACCATATTCATCCTATTTGAGAAACCCCCTTCCATAAGATGGGGGACATTTCTATCTCTATAGACTTTGATATATGCCAATTTGTATTTTTGGTGGAGAGAAGAATTGTTCGAGCTTAGGACAATATGAGACTGCGGTTTTTTTCGAGAAACTGCTGCTTCCAATAATATGAATCCAGCAGCCCCTCAATAGGTTGCCCCATAATAACCGAGGCTGCATAGAGCGCTTCGACGGACGCTAATCCTCGTTCTGGATCTGCACATGCCGTCTGGCAGCGAGGATAGGCAGTCCTCCATGACGAGGGTAGCCGTCTGCGTTTACAGACCGCCAACTGAGGAAGTTGGCGCAGCATCACTGCAGCATATCTCCATGTAGCATCTACAAGGATACAAGGAGACTGATCCACAGGCGACAGCTCCTCTCCATCAATATCGAGAAGAAGATAGCCGTCAAGTGGAGGGAGAGTTCCTTGCAAGGCACACTCAGGATAGGTAAAGAAGAGAAAATCAGATCTTTCCTCAAGGCCTCGAAGCGAACATTTCCGAAGGTTTTCCTTCCTATGCCTGATAATGAGAAAACGTGTGCTGTCCATTGAACCCTTGCTGATCAAAGATGATAAGGCTTTTGCAAAAGCCTCATGACACCTGTTTTTTCAAACTTTATATCTCAAAAAAACCACCACCATGGTGCAAGAAAAAAATTTTCAATCCATATTTACACAGAAAATATGGATCAGCGCTAGTATACGAATCATGAGCAACGTATGTCTATTCTCACCTTCTTACCATTAAGAGGAAGTACTGTATGCGATGGTTTCTAGCTTCGGTGGCAGCGTCTCTGTGGCTCTGCTGTCCTTCAGTCAATGCTGAAACACTAAGCAAAGACTCTGCAATGCCTCCTTCTGAATCCCCTCTTCTCCCTTGGACCTCAGATTTCGATACAGCAACCGACACAGCAAAGGCAGAGGGATTACCAATCTATCTTTATTTTACAGGCTCTTCTTGGTGCATCTGGTGCAAAAAAATGGATCGCGAGATTCACAATCAGGATGCCTTCAGACAAAAGACAGTTGGGAAATTTCTCTTTGTAAAAATCGAATTGCCAGCTGGCTCGCAGCCCAGTGAGAAGATAAAAACACTTCTCGATGCCTATCACGTCCAAGGCGTCCCTTCGGTGATTATCCTCTCTTCAGATGGACAGGAACTAGCACGATTTCGCTACCAGCAGATGAACCCAGACCACTATGCCGACCTTGTCCTTGAAGCTTCCAAGCTTCCTCCCCCACTAGAGAAATCCTAGGAGACGGTCATGTATTATGGGAGATCATTTTTTCAAATCGTTCAAAGGCGGTACAGAACTCAGAAAACGAAACCGAAATAGATTTTTTAGGTTTGAGGTTGATGTCAATCCCAGGAATTTCACGAAGTGATGATAGGCGAAACGCCTCTTTAGCACGTCGTCGAAATGTATTACGTTCAACAGCTGAGCCAAACCGCCGTACAACAGTAATGCCAAGACGAGCATGTGGCGAACTTGATTTCCCCCAGTGAATGACTACGTGGTCGGTTGAAAAAAAACGACCACGATAGCTCAACCGCGAAAAGACACGGCGATCTTTCAAGCGAAATTCAGATGGGAATCTATGGGAGGATTCAACCACAGGAAAACTTAATCTAACGCTAAACGACGGCGGCCTTGGCGACGGCGAAGAGATATGATCTTTCGGCCGTGACGGGAACTCATTCTCTTACGAAATCCGCACTTCTTTTGACGTCTTCGCTTACTTGGTTGATATGTACGTGCAACCATGATAATTCATGCCTCACTCGTTCGTGAAAATAATGGGCAGGATCATACATGATGACCTGATACAGACGCAACAAGATCCAATCCCCAAGGCGTTTTTTCTCCCATTTTCAGCATCTCTTTCTTCTTACTTCGCGTGCGACGCCATGTTATGAAGAATCATCATGATGATTTCGTGAATTTGCTGGAGGATTTTCAAAATGATTGCCAGCGTCTCTTTCAGATGTCCCAGAGCTAGTGGAATTTCTGATTGTAATCGCTGAATTCGGTTCGCAATCTGATGACGGTCATCGTCGACGATTTTCAGCCAGTCAGCAGCAGTCTGCTTAGTCAACATTCCATCTGGAGGAACCGGAATATCAAGCCCCCCTTCTTTCAACGTATGAATCAGTGGGGCAATAGCTGGATCGTTTAGGTTAACAACCCCTTTCGTAGCCATTGCCGATTTGACTGCATCAAGCAGTTGCTGCAGAGTGTGCGCCTGCTCGTCTAAATGGCGAACCTCAGTGGTAAGCTCTCCTGCTCGTTTTTCATACTGATGAATCGTGTCCTTGGCCCATGAGGTGAGTTCTCCTTCCAGAGAAAACTGTGGTGAAGGAAGATGCGATGAGATTCCCATAAACACTCCATAGATTATTTTTATTACTATTATTTTTATTCACAGCAAATCGCGAATCAATAATAACATAAATCCAACTTTAGCCAAACCGTTTTAAAATCATCAGAAATTAAAACTTGAAAAACCGCTTAATCAATTGTTCCATATCGTCCTCACACATTGCATTTGCTGTTTAAAACTCTTTTCATTATGAACCAATGACATAGGAAAGATTTTCCTTCACAATTCTCAGAAGGATTCTGAATGAGCATACATGAGATCGAAGGCACAACTCCTTCTGAAAAAGGTCCGCGTACTAAGCCCTGCGCAGGACATCTTCGAGCAAGAAAGGTACAATCGCAGTATTCGGCTCCATCTCTCGACGCCCTCAAGAAGCATTTTCAGGAATTC
>CAINFV010000091.1 GCA_903848235.1 Chlamydiia bacterium
CATTCTCTGAAGGCTGGCCTGAAGCGGCGCTTATTGCCCAAGGAGAGCCCCTTCATTTTCCAAAACAGATGCTCTCGACTGTGGTGCGAGGGTCGTGATGAGAGAAGAGAAGCTGTTGCTCCCTCCATGGCTCCATAAGCCGTTGCGAGGAGGGACTATTCAGACGGAGAAGGCTGTCAGGCAGTGCGGCTTATGCACCGTCTGCGAAGAGGCGTTATGCCCGAATTTGTCTGAGTGCTATCAAGAGAAAAGGGCAGCTTTTTTGCTGCTAGGGCCATTATGTACAAGAGCCTGTGCCTTTTGTAGCGTTGGATTTTCTCCATGCCCCCCTTCTCCAGATGCCGGTGAGCCGTCTCGAGTGGCCGCTTGCTGTGCTGAATTGGCCCTGAGGCATGCGGTGTTGACAATGGTAACTCGCGATGATCTAGCCGATGGCGGAGCCTTGCATCTGGCTAATACCGTTTGCGCTGTTCGACAAATGGTTCCAGAGGTCACGGTGGAAGTGCTAACCTCTGATTTTGCAGGTTCTTCATCAGCTGTCGATATAATACTTCGTGAGAAGCCTGAGGTGTTCGCCCATAACCTGGAGACCGTCCGGTCCTTATCTCCAAAAGTACGCTCGCTGGCAACGTACGATGGCTCTTTATCTCTCTTGCGAAGTATCAAAGAAAAAGAGCCAGGCCAGGTCACCAAATCAAGTCTTATGGTGGGGCTTGGGGAGAGCGTTGTAGAAGTACAAGAGGCTCTTTTAGACCTGAAGCGTGCTGGCGTAGATTGTGTTACGATAGGGCAGTATTTACAGCCGACGTCGAAGCAGGTGGCTGTCAAAGAATGGATACACCCGGATTTGTTTTGTAGGTATGAAATGTATGGTAAGGAGCTTGGAATACAAGAAGTCATTGCAGCTCCCTTTGTCAGGTCTAGCTATAAGGCAAGACCACTGAAGCGCGCATCTGAAACGCAGAGGCTCCCAAACGAGGTAAAAAACTGTGACCCATCCAGATGATGAACTTGGCGCCCGAACCTCAGAGAATGTCATCAATTCTATCCTCTCGCGATCTTATGAGATGTACGAGGACTTTGAAAGCTGTCAGCCGGAAGGGTTGGCCTTTCATGGTGATGAGCTCTCCAATCTGCCGCTGTTCGAAGAAGAAGATAAGCTGTGTCTGATGCATCGTGATGCTCATTTTTCAGGAAGCTTTCCTGTGATGAAGGAGTATTATGAGAATCCCGAGGCAAAAGGGGCTATAGAAGAGATCGACCTTGAAAGGATTGAGCTGCTGGAGAATATTCAAAAGGGCATGAAGACAGATTTGGCTCCTTTGCTCATCACAGGCCCTGATGCTGAAAAAGTAGCGCTTTCCAAGCAGATGTATAAAGAGCTGTCAGCGCTGTGTGAAAAAGACCCTTTGTCTCCTGAAGGAATGCTCAGCGCTGCCATTCTGTCGGAAGATGATGTTGATCAGATTGTAGAACATGCTCCTGCTTCCCTTTTGCAAAAGCCTGAGATGCTGCTATTGTTGGCAACTTCAGAGCTCTTCTGTGATCCGCTGTTCCCCGGCTATGGTACTGCCTCCCTTCTGGCCATCCGTCTGTTAGGGAAAATGAAATATGAACCAGCGCTGCAGGATCTTTTTGCACTGATCGGAAGGAGGGACTTTTCGACAGAAAGCGCTGTTTTAGAGGCGCTGCGGAAGATGGGGGCGCCTGCTAAAAAATTTGCCATGGATCGTCTTTCATCATTTCCTCTTACCGGCGATCACGAGAGAGCGGCATTGGTTTTGATTGAGTTCCTTCCAGACGACGAAATAACAGATCTTTTTTTAAAAATTCTTGCCGATGCAAGAATGACGAATTCAAAACTCCGAAGGTATTTGAATCTTGGAGTTGAAACCAGCTGTGACAAATAGATCTATTTGCTAAGATCACGATTGAAAGAAAATTTTTATAGAGGGCTTGTTATGTGTGGACGAATCCTCCCTTCCCTTGTTCGTGCGTTGAATATTGTCCTTTTTTTCACGATGCTTTTGAGTTTTTCTGGGTGTGCATCGAGAAAAACCATTATCAACGGGCTTGAGGAACGCGATGCCAACGAAATCATGGTATTCTTATCGTCGAAGGGCATTGAAGCCTACAAGGTGAAGGCCATATCAGAGGCGCCTGGTGGTGCTGGTGGTGCTGTCCTTTGGGATATTTCCGTCGACAGCGACAGGGCGACAGAAGCCATGGCGCTGCTGAACGCCAACGGCTTGCCGCGTAGAAGGGGCCAGAAGCTCCTTGAGATTTTTACGTCCGGAGGATTAGTCCCTTCGGAGATGCAAGAGAAGATACGCTATCAGTCCGGTCTTGCTGAGCAGATTGCCGGTACTATTAGAAAAATCGATGGTATTCTCGATGCTGACGTTCAGCTCTCATTTCCTCAAGAAGACCCGTTAAATCCAAAAGCACAAAAGCCTCCTGTGACGGCATCGGTATTTGTGAAGCACAATGGTGTTCTTGACGATCCTAACAGCCAATTGATACCAAAAATCCGTCGACTTGTTGCGGGGTCTGTTCAGGGGCTGAGTTTTGAAAATGTGACTGTCATCCCAGACCGTGCTCGATTCTCTGAGTCGTCTTCGCAACTGCAAGCACGGGTATCGCCTCCGAGTGTTGAGTTAGTGAAGGTATGGACGGTGCCTGTCGCCAAAGAGGCTGTTGGAAGATTTCAGACGCTCTTTTCTATTCTCATTGCAGTGACGGCGATATGCGTGCTTGCCACATTCTGGATGTTGTGGAAGATTATCCCTGTAACCCGTGAGTGCGGTGGCTTTCGATATCTATTTTCCTTCCGACCTCTTGAATTGCTAGAAGAGCCTTCACCAGAAGAGAAAGCAGGCGCTGCTGATAAACAGGGCGTGAAAAAGTCTGATGATAAAGGGCCGAAGGTTCAGGAGAATATTGAGTCGGAATAAGAGTGCGCTAACGTGGATGTGAAGAGATGGTCTCCTTGCAAGATGAGTTTTTAAAAGCACTTATGGAGCGATTTCCAAATCCAGGGATGGCGGCTGTCATAGAAGCGCTGCCAGAAGAGCTGGGTTCGAAATTCCGACTTCTCCCTCAGAGAGTTGGGAAAGCTCCAGAGTTGTTTTTTGCTCAGCCAAAGCGTGTCTTGGCAGGAATGCATCCTAGTTGGTGTGAAGAATTAGTGCATTTCAGTCCTGAAGCATTGCGGCCTCTGATACGCATGCTTGTCCTCGATGCTGTAGGGAAGAATGAGGGGAAGACAGAGATCTCGCTTACTGTGCCTCTTCGAAATTTTCTCCTCAGATATCTTGTTGATAAGTGGCCGGAGCGGACCATTCAGGGTGTTGAGAGCATTGAAGGTGCTTCTTTTGGTTGGCTAGCAAAGAGTGACGAACGGACTCTTTTGTCTCTCGTAGAGCTTCTGGCGGTCAATGATGTCGTTGACGTAGTCCGGCAGATAGTAGACAAAAAAACGCTTCAAAAAATCCTGGCCGTCTTGACACCTTTACAGCAACGCTATCTTCGCTCCCTCTTGTATCGCCCTATCCGGTTGGCAACTCCGAACAAGGAACTGACAACATTTCTTCTCGATGATCCGACATTAGGAGCGCAAAGGTTGACACAACGGGGTTTTGAAGAGTTGGCCATTGCGATGAAACAGGAGCCCGAGCTTCTTCAGTGGCATGTGCTGCATCATATCGACAGAAAAAAAGCGAGTTTTCTAAAAGAGGTGATGGAGAAGAAGGTTGCTCCAGAAGAGGTATCGAAGGTACAAAAACACCTTTCTCATGCCTACCAGTTTTTGAAAAAGATGGAGACAAAGTGACGGAAAGTACTCAGAAGTTTTTCACGCTGATTGACGGGAGAGACATTACCATTGCTCCGGGGACGAAACATCTTCCTGCAGAGGCTCTATCAACGCTTCTTACCTGCACAGAACTCCTTGCGACAGTACAGAAAGATGCTGAAGAGTATCGCAAGCAAGTAGCATCAGATTGTGAAGAGTTGAAAACGCGTGCTGAGGAAGAAGGCTTTCAAGCGGGTTTTGATAAGTGGATGGAAGTGGTGTCGTATCTTGAAAAAGAAGTCGTCAAAGTCCGTGAGGAGCTTCAGAAGGTTGTCATGCCAGTGGCGTTGAAAGCAGCGAAGAAAATTGTTGCAGCAGAGCTTCAGGTAAACCCCCAGGTGACTTTCGACATTGTTGCTAGCACGTTAAAAAGCATTGCGCAACATAAGCGTATTGTCCTCTATGTGAGCCGGCCGGACTTTGAATTTATGGAAAGCTCTAAAAATCGCCTCAAACCTATCTTTGAGGAATTAGAATCGCTCTCCATAAGAGAGCGTGATGACGTAGAGCCTGGCGGATGTGTCATAGAAACAGAAGTTGGAATCATTAACGCTCGCCTCAAAGACCGCTGGAGAACGTTAGAAACTGCTTTAGAGCATATGACTTCTACTATTCAACAGGGGAAGGGATCATTGTGAGTCGGTTATTGCGCACTTGGTGCATGCTTCTTATACTGCTGCTGCCTATCATGGCTCTTGGCGCTGACACGACACCAGGCCAGAGCGCAACAGTGCAGACGTCGAAACCTCCCGCTCCTCGCCAGCCGCCATCACGTGCTGTGAAGGAAAAGACAGGGGAGAAAAAGCCGACGATCAGCCTCGAAGGCCTTGAGCGGCCATCGTTGATTATTCAGGGCGGGGCGCTTGTCTTCATGTCGCTGCTGCCGTTTATGATCATGATCTTGACATCATTTGTGAAGATCGTCGTTGTGCTCTCTTTGTTGCGGAGTGCTCTTGGTGTTCAGCAGGCGCCCCCAAACCAGGTGATCAATGGCATTGCCTTTCTCTTGAGTTTATATGTGATGTTCCCGACAGGGGTGAGGATGTATGATGCGGCAAAGGAGCTGTTCGAGTCCCCCAACATCCCCAAAGAGTTGGTTTCTGCTGATTCTGCTGAGTTTATTATTGCCGTGGCAGAAAAAGCGCGCGAGCCAATGCGGGATTTCTTGAAGAATAACTCACTTCCCCGCCACCACAGGACGTTTTACAGAACGGTGTACCGTCTTCTTCCCGAAGATTATCGCGATGACTTACAGCCTGATGGCTTCTTAGTTCTCGTTCCTTCTTTCATAACGTCGCAGCTCAAGGCAGCCTTTGAAATCGGAGTTCTCATTTACATTCCGTTTTTTGTCATCGACCTTGTGGTTTCGAATATCCTACTCGCCATGGGGATGATGATGCTCTCTCCGGTTACCATCTCGATGCCATTAAAACTGTTCCTTCTTGTCATGCTTGATGGGTGGACTCTCCTGATTGAGGGTCTTGTGTCTACTTTTAGATAAGAGGCAAAATATACGATATGGTTCAAACACAAATTGTCCAGATGGCCTATCAAGGGCTACTGCTGATATTAATACTCTCTGCGCCGCCTGTCCTCATCAGCATGTTCTTGGGGACCATCGTTGCTATCTTTCAAGCGGCAACGCAGATTCAAGAGCAGACGCTTTCCTTTGTCGTCAAACTCGTCTCCGTTACACTCGCTCTTATGTTGATGGGAACATGGCTTGGCGGTCAGATCATGCAGTTTGCTAGTAATATCTTCACAAACTTCCCAGCGTGGTCTCTGGCCTCAGGGTAGCGCCTTTCCATCTCGTACAACGCAGAGTGGGGAGAAGTGGAGGTAGTCGCATGAGCAGAGGGCGTAGCGGACGCCGCGTGCGGTGCCAAATAGCTTGGGAAGCCCCTGTTGAAAAGAATGAAGATGGCCAAAGACAGCAAGCGATACACCATACTGCTCGAGGAGTGCTGAGACAGATGACGGCATGAGATCTAGGCCAATTGGAGGATAGTGTGTCATGGCAATTTTGACAGCAGCATCTTTTGGCAGCTGTTGCAGACTTGCCTCTAGGCGTCCTCTTTCGCGGAGGAAGATCTCCGCGTCGCGCCCTATCTCTTTTCCCGGCCCCTTCTCAGCTGTTGGCTTCATGTCGATGATGGAGTTAAAGGTATATTCTGGGGTGTCCCAGAGGCGTGCTCCAGCAATGGCAATACTGCCTATAGACACCGCATCATTTTGGATGACATGGAGGCTCTGTGGGAGGGCTGCTCTGATTTTTGCCACAGAGCCCCACCAATAGTCGTGGTTTCCTCTGATCAGGATCTTTGTCCCAGGCCGTTCGTCAATCCACCGCAAGTCAGGAAGGGCGTCTTCTAGCCGCATGGCCCATGAGATATCACCTGGAATCAACACAATATCTTCAGGGGAGACGAGGGCATCCCATGAGGCTTTGATGGCATCTGCGTGACGATGCCATAGCGGCCCGAACAGATCCATCTCTTTGTTTGGCACCCCAAAAGACAAGTGTAGGTCGCCTATCGCCCATACTGAAGGATGTGACATACAACGACTCTTCTTTGGGTATAACGGTTAGTGTCAGAAGACAAAATCATCTGGGAGGACCGCATCTTTTGACACAACGATGATACCATCTCTGACGTAAATAGGGTCACTGTCAAAATGGATGTGGTTTTCCATATTCACAAGCTGGACACGGTTTCCGATGCAGACATCTTTATCAATGATTGCCTTTTTGATGATGCAGTCTTCTCCGATGGATGGCGATGAGGGGCGGGGAGAAAAAGCTGTCTTTGAGATGGCGGTCTTGGGAAAGTCGAAGCAATCATTTCCCATGAGATAGGAATCACGGATGATCGTTCCTTTTTTGATGACTGTTCTCTGGCCAATGATGCTATTGGTGATTTCATCAGCGTCGATGATCGACCCTTCACAGATCGTCGAAGAGCGAACGTGGCAGTTGCTAAAGCGAGGCCCCGGAAGGTGGGTGGGGGTGGTAAAAAGAGGGTTTTTCTCATCATGGCAGGTGAAGGGAGGGGTGGGATGGTTGAGAGCGAGGTTGGCGGTGTAGAAGGATTCAATAGTTCCAATATCCTCCCAATATCCTTCATGGACAAACGCAGCAATGCGACCTTTTTTGACCTGCGATGGAATCAGATGCTTGCCAAAGTCCTCACGTTGATCTCCGTAGAGCAGGTCGAACAGAGCCTTTCGTCGGAAGAGGTAGATTCCCATTGACCCTAAGAACTCTTTGTCGCCATAAGTATTGAGCCCCATTTTTTTAAGGACAGACTTCGGAGTTTTCATTCTTTCTAAAAGGGTGTCAGAATTTGGCTTTTCATAAAAATCGATGATATGATGATCTTCGTTGACCTTCATAATCCCCATCCGCGAAGCTTCTTTCTTTCCTACAGCGAGAGTAGAAACCCAGACGTCAACATCCTTTTGCTCCGTACACTCCATCATCTTTTCAAAGTCCATGTGGTAGAGCTGATCTCCAGAGAGAATCAAGAAAAACTCTGCTGGTGACTCGAGTAGATACTCAGCATTTTGGCGAACGGCGTCAGCAGTCCCCTGAAACCATTCGCTTTTCCCTGGCCGTTGCTCTGCTGACAGCACTTCAATGAAGCCTCCAAAGAGAGCATCATGGCGATAGGTATGGAAGATATGACGGTGAAGAGAGCGGGCAAGAAACTGGGTGAGGACGAAGATCTTTGTAATGCCAGCATTCAGGGAGTTGGAGATGGGAATATCAATTAGACGGTACCGTCCTCCAAACGACAGGGCAGGCTTACAACGGCTTGTTGTCAGAGGGTGGAGGCGCGTCCCCTGTCCACCGCCAAGGATGATGCAGGCGACAGATGACATATCTGCGGCTTTTGGCGGCCGTCCTTTTGCCACTTGCCGAAGTTGAGTGAGACGTTGAAGATGCTCTTTTGTTGCGCTTGGCATACGAAAACTCGTGTGTTCAAAAAGATGAAGGACATGGGTGATCGTCACGCATGTCCAGGATAACAGTTTCTAAATCGCTTTCGTCATACCCAACTCCATAGTTTTTTTATACATTAAAAATTAGGAGTCTTTTGCAAAACGCGATCCGAGCTTGCTCATTTTGTTAACTCTTTCTGTGGTGCTTTTGGAGAGATTGATTACCTCTTGGGTATTCCAGAGAAGGTTTTTTTGTAGCCTGTCTTTTTCCACCAATTCTTCCAACGAACTTAATTTTCTTGATGTTTTTAATTATTTTATGATACGAGGAGAATTTGAGAATAAAAAGATGGGACGCAAGATATGTGTAAAATTTTGAAAACGCTTGTTTTTGCTGGGTTTTTGTTAATTTCCTCTTTACAAGGATATTGGTCTAGCCCGGTAGATGTAGGAGAATCATATTTTAATGGTGGGTCGGGAAATCCATCTGTTGTCATGGATTCTTTTGGAAACACTACTGCTGTTTGGGTGGGTGTAGGTCTAGTGATTACTACTTCGACGAGACCAGCGGGCGGTGAATGGTCGGATATAAAGACGCTTTCTGATGTGAACTGCCAGAATCCGTTAGTTGTTGTAGATACAAGTGGAAATTTAACTGTCGCTTGGTCTACTAACTCGAATTCTATTCAATCATCCACAAAGCTATATGGTGGTGACTGGCAATTGAGTCCAGATACGGTATTTGGGCCAAGTTCGTACTACAGCGTAATGGCCGTTGATTACGCTGGGAATGTCACTATTGCATGTCAATTATGGTCAAGCGGGTATGTTGTTCAGTCGTCCACAAAGCCAGTTGGATCTGGCTGGTCTTCGCCTGTTACTGTGCCATCTACATTTTCTCAGCCTGTATCGTGTGCAATTGCAACAGATTCTCTAGGTAATTTGACAATTTTGTTGCAAGATCCCACCGGGTCTAGAGCTCTTCAATCCTGCACGACACTTGGAGGTTTATGGCAAGCCCCAGAACCTGTAACTTCTTCGTCGGATCCTGATGAAAAATGGCTTGTAGTAGACAATGATGGTAATGCCACTGTAATTTGGACCTCGGCTCCAATTTCTATCTATGCCTCTACGAGGCAACATGGGGGTTCGTGGCAAGGCACTCCAGATACTTTGGTTTCATCACTAAATTCTGGCGCCTCCCTTGCAATAGATTCTTTAGGCAACGTAACGGTTATTTGGAATTTAACTTCTGACAATACTCTTCAGTCATGCACAAAGCTGCTTAACAATTCGTGGCAATCTCCGGTTAACATATCGCCTAGCGGAGGCACAATAGCAGACCCCAGCATTGGTTTGGATGCTAATGGAGATGCGATGGTAGTGTGGTCAAGAAATACCGGGAGCAATACTATCATACAGGCATCTAGGAGGCTTTTTGGCGGGGAATGGCAGTCTACTCCCGATGATATATCAGTGGCGGGGAATAACTCATATGTACCAAAAGTTGTGGTAGAGACAGCTGATAATTCAACTGCTCTCTGGATTATGGACAATGGAAGTGAAAAATTCGTACAGTCTTCACATATTGTACAAATACCAGCGGTTACTGGCGTGTCGCCACATACTGGTTCTGCGGCTGGTGGTGATTCGGTGACGATTACTGGAGAAGAGTTCTCCGACGTAACGGCCGTTTATTTTGGGACAGTTCCCGCTATAGGATTTTCTATCGTTTCTCCTACAGAGATTGTAGCCATCTCGCCTGCAGGGACAGACGGAGACGTGTATATTCGTGTGGAGACGCTTGCCGGGCTATCTCCTATTAGTGATGAGGCTAGGTTCACTTATTCGACGACAACTGTTTTTCCTCCCTCTAAATTTATTGGAAAGATAAAGAATAAAAAGCATGGCCATCACCCATATGCTTTGAAAACAAAATGGAATACAAGTACCTCTCAGAATGTATCAAGGTATTTGATATTTAAGCGTTCAAAAGTAGTTGGGACGGTTTCTGCAAGCGGTAAGTTTTGTTTTAAGACGCATTTGAAATGGAAGAGTTCTACAAAGAAGTTTTCTATTGTGGCTGTCAATTCGAATGATTTAATGAGCGCCCACAGGAAGCTAAAGATAAGACATTGATATTCCTACTCGACTTTTTGCAAAACTCGCACAAGGCCTCGGCGCAAACCGAAAATCTGTGCGAGTTTTGTAAAAG
>CAINFV010000092.1 GCA_903848235.1 Chlamydiia bacterium
GGCTTTAAAACCCCCTTTGGTTCGATTGGCAGATGCTAGAGAGGCAGGGGATATAATTACGCTGGACCCTCATGATCCAGGGGGTCAATTAATTGCGCTTATGAAGGCCGAAGGGCTTGAGGAAAAACTAGCTGGGTTTTGTGACTTTGCAGAAACTATCGTATCATTATCTGAACCCGAAAAAGTAGTAGAAGGTCTTTTCAGCGCAGACAGTGGGATTCCTCCTATGAATCTCCTATTCCTTGCAGACGTTCTTGTTATCAAAAATCCCGATCTGAAAGATAAAATTGTTGAGAAACTAGGGGCCGTTGTAACTGGAACGAAAACTCGTGCATATATTGTTGATCATTTAGATGATGCATTAGTCGGAGAATTCTATAAAAGACTACTAGATGCGAGCCGGCCAGCACCGGGACCTCTTCCAAGACCACACATCCAAAGACATCGTGATGAGCGAATAAAAGATGCCGAGACAAGAGGGACGGCAATAGTCGATATGCCTGCAGATATTGATGAAAAGAAAGCCAAGCTGATCGAAATTCTTAAAGATAAGCCTTTTGAAGGCGACAAAGATGCATATTTTAATGTCGCAACGACGCTGGGAGGCGAAAGCGAGGATGTTATAGGTTCGTTGCTGGGAGAAATTTTTTTAGAAGATGCAATTCCTATCGAAAGACGCTTCCTACTAGCTGAGGCAATGATCGCAAAGTTTCCAAAATATAAGCCTATAATTGTTGGTCGCCTAAAGGGGGCGGCGTACTTAAGAGTAGATCAATCTTCTGGAATAAAAGCGGATTATGAAGATTTTTTGAAGAGACATGATACATATAAAAAATCCGACATTCTTAGCGAGCCTAGTAAGGTCAAGCTTAGAAGGCTTGTGACGGTGGCAGGAGAGCGAAGTGCGGTTTCGCCAGTTACAGTTGATGGAATCATAGCACAACTAGATACGGCCGACCCAAAATATGACGAAATTGCTCAGACTTTGAAGGATCACCAGGAACTTCGGATGCTAGTGCTAAGGGGCATACAGGATGTCTTCAAAAAGCAACAACTAACTGAGGCAATTAGGAGGCTAACGTAACCACAAGTGCTTGAGTTTTGCCGAGGATTTTTTCGCTCATTCATGCCAGTGATCGTTTTTAAGCGAATATTCGATCACTGGCAGCATTCATAGAGACCTGTATCCCATCTCGATTCCGTTGCGCAAGACGGAGGTAGTCATTCCAGGACCTTGTGGAGAGAACAGATTCTATTTCTTGAGATGGTGTGAATGACTCGATGTTGACGATTCTTCTTGTAGGAGATGATAACGCAGGGTCAATATTTCTCGGGACGCCAAGGTCAATGAGCAGCTGCAAGGCTGAAGAGGCAGAATGGTCGGATGTCCGTAGCAGATACTCCGACGAGCGAGTGGCGGCAATGACACAGGGGAACTGACACCATAGGCGAGGTAGTTCCTCCCAGAGAATCGCCTCTCCTCCAATCTCAGACGCGAAGTCACGAGCCCGTTGATCAGTTCGATTGACAATTGTGACTTCTGTGGAAGTTTTTTTGAGGCTGTGGGCAATAGCGCGGTTCATGGTCGACGTGCCGATGACGAGCGCCGAGGGGCTGCCAACCTCTTTCATATGTTGTGATGCCAGAAGTGACACCTGCTCACACAACCCCTGATATACAGGCAGCTGGATCCTTTCTCTCACTACCTTCCCCGTGTGGAGAGCTCGTTGAAATAAGAAGTGTAGCTCTTTTGGAAGTGCTTGCTGTTCCCGAGCAGCTTCATAGGCAGCTCGTACCTGCCCTTGAATCTCTGTCTCCCCAACAAACAGACTGTCCAGCCCAGAGACGACTTTTCCTAGATGATGAAAACACTCGAGCCCGAAAAACGTGTAGAGGTGGCAGAGGGCATCATGACCTACGGCCTCACGGATAGAAGCGACCATCTCTTGATGTGTCTTTGCTGGAGTGCTCGTGCAAAAATACCATTCTGCTCTGTTGCAGGTGAGGAGAAAGACACTTCCCTTGCGGAGGTTCTCGTCACATGTTCCTAAGGCCTTGGCAATCGCCTCTCGTGTGGAAAGATCTGCGCACCTGTGGCTTGTTCCAAGAACGCCAATCATAGGCCGGCCACTGCAATGAGCTTTTTGATCTCCTCTTTCGACGACGTGAAAAGAGGGTTCATGTTTGACGCAAGACAGAAGTCGTCGGGCATCTTCTGCAATGACTGTGAAAGCGCTTCGTCAAGGCGTGGCGTTCGGTGAATGGCAAAGGCCGGGGCAATGCGATAGTGGGTGTCATATTCGTAGGTATGGCGAGCGTCATCGCTCGAGATCAATATCTCATGGAGTTTTTCTCCAGGACGAATGCCGATCACCTGAAGGGTCTGCTGTGGAAAGACAGCACGTGCTAAATCTTCGATCTTGACGCTCGGCGATTTTGGGATAAAAATCTCTCCCCCAGCCTGCTCTTTAAGAGCCAGCAGGACAAAGCGTACTGCGTCATCGAGGGTAATCCAAAAGCGTGTCATCTCAAGGTCTGTGATGGGCAGCGTCATAGACCCTTTAGCGACAAGGGCATTCCACAAGGGGATGAGAGACCCTCGGCTTCCCAAGACATTGCCATACCGTACGATAGAAAACCGTGGGAGACCCCTTTTGCCAACATAGGAATTAGCAGCGATCAGCAGCTTGTCGGAGCATAACTTCGTAGCTCCATACAAATTAATGGGGTTCACCGCTTTGTCAGATGACAAGCCGACAACGCCGTCAACACCGGCGTCGAGGGCCGCTGAGGTCAGGTTCATCGCTCCCATGACATTTGTCTTCACAAACTCGCTGGGGTTATACTCTGCTGCCGGTACCTGTTTTAACGCTGCAGCATGGACGACATAGTGGACATCATGTAATGCCCTCCTGAGGCGCTCTTCATCCCGTACGTCACCGAGAAAAAACCTGATGTTTGGATGGCGGAAAATTGGGTCAGACTGTTGCATCTGCCACTGCTTCCACTCATCACGAGAAAAAATCACGACGCGGCCAACGTTTGTCTTCTCAAGCAGATATTTTGCAAATACCTGCCCAAACGAACCTGTGCCACCAGTAATGAGAAGAGACTTCCCGTCAAGAAAAAGAGTCACGATACCCCCACATACTCATTTTTGGTTGCACTGTAGCGAAAAGAGCTGTTTTTCGTGTGATGAAAAATGATTCGATGTACAGGATGGCACTGAGAATAGCCGGAGGTCACAACGTGTATCCCTCCGGCTAGCGTCGACCAAAAAGGAGTTGTTTGGGCGCACAAACTCCAGGTTCTACTGTACTTTCGGTGGTGCTTTTAGAAGAGCTGTCCTTTGCTCTGCTTTTTTCGTTTCACTCGAAGCTATATCCTTTGCTTTCTCTCCCTTTTTCAGAAGTTTCAAATGAGCAGCTTCTTCCCTTTGCAGTTCCTTCTGCCGTAGCAATGGATCCTTTACTTCTGGCCCTTTTTTCTTTCTCCCACTGAAGGACTCGAAAACAGAAGAGGCGTCGTGGGCTTCTTCGCTGAGCGGTTTGTGTTTGGAAGGTGAAGTGGAAGTTGAGGGTTCTTCTGAAATCGAGGCACTTGATGGCGCTTCCTGTCCTGCTTTTGACTCGAGAGCTATTTCATCGGCGACCTGTCCCATTTGCGCTGCGAATTGTGCCGCCAAGCCTTGTCCCTTTTTCTGGGATACTAGGGATTGCTGCTGAGTCTTGGCCGACGGTACTTGAAGGGGATGTTGAAGTAACTTTTGTGGAATAGCGTGTTGGCTAACGAGTCGTTGGAAAATCGTTTGTGCTTGGGCAGGGGTTGTTACACCAGTAACGTGTACGGTTGTATTATTGGCGAAGACATGGCCATTTCCATGAGGAATGCGCACGACAGGACTCCACCTCTCCATTAAAATCCTATACCCATCTCTCGACCTCTCGTCCATCGCGCCCAGTCCATGAATTGCCTCGTGACCTCTTTCCATTGCGACATGCTGTGCTTCAGGATCATGTCCTAGAGATAGTATTCCGGCCACATGTTCGCCAATGAGATCGAGATAGCTGATATTAATACTCTGAGCTCCAGTGTGTGCCGCATCTATCGGGATGCCGGCTGCTATCAGTGAAGAAATGAGTTTAGAAATAGGGTCTTTTAAAACCGTTGTTCTTCCTGCTAGCCGTGCAGCAGGGAGTCCTCCCTGTCCTCCCATCGCTTCCATCAAGAGGCGTTCTTCTGCTGTTGTAGGTTGTGATTGGTGAGGGGAGGAAACGCTTGGGGGCATTTCTGGAAAAGGTGGCTCTGATACTTTTGACATAATGACTCCTTTGTAAAAAAGACGTACTGATTGGATATATTGATACAGTGACTGCTCTGTACCACATATGGATCTTTATATCAAGGGGGAGGGGTGGGGCTTGGGTTTAAAAAAAACCGCATGGCGATATTTGACATTAATTAAATATATAGATAAAAATACTTTCTAAATTTAATTAGCGAGAGAACAATGGCTGCAATATTAAATTCCTCGGTATATCAAAGATTGTCCCGAAATCCTGAAATCGTTGAAGTTGACTCACCCAATACTGATGAAATCGGTGATAAACCAGATGTGGGAATGGACAGTTATGCCATAACAACAAAGGGCATACTTTGTACAAGTGGTGTTCATTCCTGCTTTGCAGTCTGCTGCCAGGGACGTAAGATAACCAGCGGGCAGACACTCCTCGCAATGGCACATGCATCACTTCAACCACTATGCAAA
>CAINFV010000093.1 GCA_903848235.1 Chlamydiia bacterium
ACTTTGTCGACATAGTCAATAGAGAAATCCACGTTTTTATCAGACCCCCGCTTGTACTCTCCAATCTTGATCAGCAACTCGTTTTTCTTATATGTCGCTAGTACCTCACGCACCTTCCCTATCAGCTGCTGATGGTCTTTCGTCGTGATGGATGTCAACACGCGGCTTACCGATGAGAGGACGTCAACAGCAGGGTAGTGGTACTGCCGGGCGAGGTCTGCAGAGAGGATGATATGCCCATCAAGGATAGACCGCACCTCGTCTGCAACAGGCTCGTTCATGTCGTCGCCTGCGACAAGGATGGTATAAAAGGCGGTTATAGATCCTATGTCAGAGTTTCCAGAACGTTCGAGGAGACGAGGTAATGTCGAAAAGACAGATGGCGTATACCCTCCACGTGCTGGCGGCTCTCCTGCCGCTAGCCCGACCTCACGAATAGCACGTGCAAAGCGGGTTACCGAGTCCATCATGAGGATGACGGATTTTCCCTGATCTCGGAAATACTCAGCAATGGCAGTCGCCGTATATGCTCCGTTCAGACGCAGCTGCGAGGCTTGGTCTGACGTGGAAATAACAAGGACAGACCGTTTCAGCCCTTCAGGGCCTAGATCTTTTTCGATGAACTCACGAAGCTCGCGGCCACGCTCTCCGACGAGCGCTATGACGTTGACATCTGCCACGGCATTCCGTGCTATCATCCCCATGAGCGTTGATTTCCCACCGCCGGCAGCAGCAAAAACCCCTACCCGCTGACCTAAGCCGACGCACAGCACCCCATCGAACACGCGAATTCCGACAGAAATAGGCTCCTTAATCATCTTGCGCTTTGTCGGATCAGGGGGAGCGCGTATGATCGAGACAATTTCATCGGCTATGAGTGGGCCTTTCGTGGCCTCATCGAGGGGCCGTCCTAAAGCGTCAAGGATCCGCCCTAAAATGTTGGGCCCTACTCTCACACTCAGCGGTCGGTGAGTAGGGATCACCTCTGACGAGGGACCTATCCCTTTCATATCGCCTAACGGGGACAGGATGACCTCTTCACTGGTGAACCCTACCACCTCGCACATGAGAGGCTCCATCTCCTCTCTTTTGACAAGACAGATCTCCCCAACTTTTACATTCGGCACCACCGCGCGGATAATCATCCCAACGGTTTCCGTAATGCGGCCGCTGATCGTTGTCATCTCAATCTCATCGAGGTGTTCGATGATGCTCTCGAAATCAACGGGCACCGATGCGGCCTTTGCGGGGCTCTTTTTTGTTTCTCCCATATGTCTACACAAAAGCTCTTTGTCAGCGAATTATAGCAGCAAAGCCGTCTGCTCATCTCTAGAAGCAGACAGCACAGACACTCTTCCTCTCTTCTCTAGTGTTTGGAGTACGAGAGGAGTCGAAAGGTCAAATCTGTACGTTCATCAGTGTCTTTGTCGATTCGAGGGCTTTGTTCAAAGTGGCAGTAAAGAATTCAAGTTCTGTCTGGATGAACCCGAGTTTGACCTGAACAGCGAAAAGGTTTTCAGGAGTAAGCCGCTGCTGCCCTACCTGGATAGATTTGAGTTCGTCAACAAAATGCCCTAGTTTTTTATCACTTTCTGTCAAAAAGCTGAGGAACCGAACTGCAGGGGTCTTCTCGTGTGACACTGCCGACCCGATTTCAACACCTGTTGTCAGCGATGAGGCATCTCGAAGTCCTCGATCTATGTGTTCGATATGTCCAGAAAGGGTGCTGATGGCGTCGGAAGGCAAATTCGCGACAACTGCAGGGTGTGTTTCCATTTCGTCGAGCAGAACAGCACGAGGGCGTTCCATTTGCCTTCGTAAGTCTGCTGCCTGATCTGCTAGTTGTTTTGGTGTCGGTGTCACTTTGGGTAGATCGGTGGAGACTTTTGTTGCAATCTCCATGATCGACGGCTTTTTGGCCTCGCTAATCACCGGTTCTTGTGCTGCAGCGATATCCCTTCTCTCAACTTTTGATGGGTCTGCACGGGCGATGGCATCATCGAATTTTACCTTCGACGGGCCTTCTCCTTCACTGCCTTCGGTGTGAATTTGAATTTTCGATGGCTCAGATCCTGAAATGGGCTCTATTCTTTTAAATTCTTCGTGTGATGGCATAAATACCCACCCGATTATATGATTATAAAATCTCCCTTCCCCCTCCCTACATCGGGGCTTTCAATGGAGGAAGAGACTTTGCGCCTAAATCTTTTTGTAGCCAATCAAGGCATACATCTGCAAGATTCTTGATTGTCGGATCGTCGCACTTATCTTTTGCTTCAAGAATTAACTGCTCGCCGCGTTTTTTCTTATCTTGCGATAATAAATACGCAACGCCAAGTAATGCTTGTGCTAGACGATGCTCAGGATCCTTTTTCAAGATCGCTTCAAAAATTGTAGCAGCCTCAGTCACATGTAGCTTGTTTAAAGCAATGTACCCGAGACCAAGCTGCGAGGCCGGGTTATCAGGGTTCAGGACTTCTGCTGCTTTGAAAAGCCGCCGCGCGGCAATTTCGTCAAGTTGCTTTACAGCTACAAATCCTGCCTCTACAAAGAGCGAGTAGTCCTCACTAAAGAACTCAAGTAGACTCTCCTCGTCCATTGACCCCTCCAAAAAATTTCGTTTGTCCCAATAACCCAGCCTTTTTCGCACTGTCGCTGGAGAAGAGAAGAAACCCTCCTCTTCCAACGTCGCATACTTCTTGGTAGATACAACCAGTACCATACCATCAGCTCTGATGTCACGACAAGGCCTATCCTTAGCCCTTGACGTTTCTCGCCATAGAGTTGATAGAAGTATTCATTGCCGAGATAACAGAAGTCGACATTTCGGAGAATTGTTGCAGCTTGTTCATTGCCATCTGCAGGTCAAACATATCTCCGATGCTCATTGCGCTTCCTTTTGACCGGATACCCGCAATTTTCGACTTTGCTAACGCGGTTAATCGTTCGATTTCATCAACCAAAACTTTAAAATCAACTGCGCCTTTTTGCGTCACCATCGTCGATGAACTTGAACTTAGGATGCCCGCCCATGAGGCCGGTTGATTCGCATATCCGCCTGACATTGTGATCCTCCTTCCCTTGTGCTCGTTTTTTCTTTATATGAGCACTACGGTAGGTGAGTTTTTCAAATAGTACACATCAACTACGCCTGCGCCTTTATAACGGGGCCGCAGCAGTACGTCAGGAGGGCTCTCCTCCCTACGTTCTTAAATTTTTTTCTTTTTCGGCTCTTGGGTGGCTCTTCCAAGCACAATCGCTAGAGCGTGATACCCATTGAGCAAAATACCTAGCTGATCAAATTCTTCTTTCTTGCTACCCTTGTGCAAGATATCTTTAATCCGATGAATACGCGATTCGATTCTTTTTGCCAACTCTCTTCGTCGTTCTTCACTGCTGAGTTCTTTCTCTAGATCGAAAACGAAGGACTTCAGCTCCTTCGGTTTTTTCTCCATACCGAACATAAGTAAACCTCACTCGCGCGTTCGCCGGGCCAAAATTTTACTCTTCAGGAGTCTCTTTTCTCCCTAAAGGTATTGTAGCCCAGATCAACGATTAAAATCAATTTTGTACTTTCCGCTATCCTTTTCCAGATAGACCGTCGTTGGGGTAATATCTGTGATATACATCCCGTCGAGGGAATCCCCAGTTGCTAAAATTCTTCCATTAATTACGACAGAGACTTTGTTCCCCGCTTTCGAATACCCTGTGACCCGATATTTTGAAGTCAAATCGACCACCGCTTCTCGCTGTCCTGCTTCTGAAACTTGTACTTGTACTGTGCGAATGCCGGGAAGAGATCGAAAGAGCGTCACGAGTTTCTGAAACCGGTCTTTCATCCCTATGCCAAAGCTTCCGGTTAATGTGAGGTCTCCTCCCGAAATCGCCGGTGTGACCCCCCGAAATCCTGCTTCATTCAGTTCTCTGTTGATTTGTCCTAAGAGCTCCTCTTCTACCACCACCCTGCGCTCTAAAAGGTCAACATAGGCGAAATTTTGCGAAACATAGTCGAAAAGCTCATCCGCCTGAGCCCGACTTCGTAGAAAACCGGTCAATATATAACGGCCTGCGATGGGTGAGGTGATAGATATCCCTCTCCAAGCTGGGTTTTTTGCGATTACTTGATTTATTTCTCTCCAGACAAGTTCGTCTATCACAACATTGTTGTAATCGATGTCTTTTATAAACTTTATTTGTTGTAAAATATCAAGCATTTTGCTTCTGTCTGTGGTCGTTAAGACGTGCCCGACGAGTAAAAGTCTATTGTTGGTCGGATTGTAGCTGTAACGGATGGCAGGAAATTCGCTTAATGCCTTTGAAATTTCAGCCTCTGGATTAATGACAACTGGCGTTGTTACTTCTTCTGTTCTAAAGAGCAGCGCTCCTCCAATACCAATGACCATGATAAGCCCCGTGACAATCGCTAAGATGACAAGAGAGCTGATGGCATGCGAGAGCTTGGCCTGGAGACGTTCTTCTTCTTTTACTCTGTCGACTTCAGACTGTAGGGGAGCAAAAACAGCCTCTTGTATTGGCCCTAGGCTTTGGGGAGGGAGTTTGCTTGCTTCGGTATCTGTCTTGGCTGTTGCAGGCTCCTCTTTTTTCCCTAGCCCTGCGCCTCCCACGATCGTCGTCCTTTCGGCTTCACGGTCGATGAGCATGAAGGTCGTGGTTCCCATAGAGACAAGGACGTTGCCAGAAAGGGGTTTCTTGTCAATCTTCTCGCCATCAACAAAAGTGCCATTACGGCTTTGTAGGTCTTCTAGAATAGCATTGTCTTTGAGGTCAATCGTCAGCTTGGCGTGTTTGCGTGAGACACTCAAATCCTGAAACACAATGTCACAAGCCTGGGTATCAGTGCCAATGAGATAGCTCGACCCGCCGTGCATGGCGAATTCGGCCCCTGTGTTAGGGCCTGAAAGGACTTTTAAGAGCCAGCGGCCTTCAGTATCTAGGAGGTCGAAATCAACGGTGGCAGTTTCTGGTAGAAGAAGAGGTTCTTCTGCGGATTCTTCAGGAGGAGACGGCTCTTCAGAAACCTTTTCTTCAAAGGAGGGGCTATGAGGAGGCTCTTCGATAGGGGAGGGCTGTTCTGGCTGAGGTTCTTCTGATGAAGACGCTTCATGCGGAAGCTCTTCGGAATAGGGGGGCTGTTCTTGCAAATGTTCTTCAGAAAAGTTTTCAGCAGGATCGATCTCACCTGAAGAGGTTTCAGGGAGTGGTGGTGTTTCTTCGGGTGTTTCTTCCAGCATTTCTGCCGGGCGTTCTTCGTCAACCATTCGTCTGCCTTTTCTTCAAAGCCGCGTACGAAAGACTTACGGTGTTCCCTCGCTTAAATCTAAAAGCCTTTGCAGACCGACTCGAGTGCGGTTTCTCTTACTGTCAAGAGGGTTCCTTACTCTTTGTCGTTCCGCTTTTGCTTCCAAGAGACAACCGCCTCTTCTAAGGGGGTCAATCGTAACCATACAGTTCGGGCAATTTTTGTACTAAAATTTTTAACTAGGCTGTAACATTTTTTTGAGCTCCAAGGTCGCAGAGCTGTGTTTCATTAGCCGATGCCGCTAACGAATAGCCAGGCACCTAAAGTTTCAATTGTCCACACAATATATCGAGATGTCGCCAAAGGCTTTGCCTGCTGTCAAGATCTATTTACAATAATAAAGACGTGGATATTCATTTATCTCATGCATGGGTTAAATTTCTCAATCAATTCCCTGAGATAATATGTGTATGGTTTCAAATCTAATTTTGCATTTTTGTTAAGAACGCGTAAAGATCCCCGCCAGGTTTGCAGGCCCCCTGGCTGATCCTTTCCCATAAGTCCAAAATTTGGCACACTGGTTCGCAGCAAAAGGAAACTAATGCCTGGCACACAAAAAATCACCACAGAGCGCACAGAGTACACAGAGAAAGAAGAATCCGACACGCTTACTGGTGATATCATTAAGTGGAATTGCTCCAATTCACGAAGCTCAATTGTTGTCGTATTTAAACCCAAGTTGCCACCTATTCGTTAGGGGCAACGATGTTGGGCGAGCCAGATTGAGCGATTCGAGACGACGTCAAGGGTGTAACCCTTGACGAGGAGCGAAGCGCTCTAGATGGCCGTCCAACGAAGTTGAATCTAACGAATAGGTAGCAACTTGGGTTTAAAGGATGTCTGATTACAAACGAGGGTTGCTCATCAATTTCAACGTGACCATGCTGAAGGATGGATTACGTCGCATGAGACTATAATTTTCTCTCTGTGCTCTCTGTGATCTCTGTGGTTCAAATATTCCTAACCAGGATTGCAAGACATGTTGTTTGGTGCTAGTCCATTTGTGACTTATGGGTACGGATTAATCCTCCTGGTGGTCGTTTACAAGGTCACAGCCTCGTGTTTCCAAAAAGCGACGGTGTTGATGAAGTCTTCTACGGCATCACGAAACTCTCGATAGCTGCGGATTGTAGGAATCGCAGCGGTTAGCATAATGTGCGTGCCCTCTTCATCAAGGCCAAGGCAGGCCCTTTTTGTCGCCTGGCCTAAAAAGTTCCCTCGCAAGAGCTTGAGAAAAATCGCCTCCTGATGATCTCCTGGAACATCTCCGATTACTGCTGACAGTTCAAGCCCGGGAGGAGCGTCGGTCATCACAACATTTGTCCCTTCGAATTCTAATGAGATTGATGCCAGATCCCGAGGTATCGCCCCGCTGCCTTCTACATTGAGCTCTTTGAGCATTTTCACCAGGTGTTCATGAAACACAGTTTTGTCCTCTTCATAAAAAAAAGAAACACACTACAGAGGCTTTTGCAGAACAGAGCGGATCGATCTTTTATCCTCTGGATCCAATTTCTCCATAGGTACGAATGGCGGTTGTCATTGTCTCCATCATAGCTTGAATGGTTTTTGCCATGTCAGTGTCTGCGGATTTCGATAACATGGACACTGATTGCGATACGATGTCCATCAGCTTGTTCAAGAGCTCACCGGTAGCCCGTTGTACGGCGGCATCGATATCTAGTTTTGCAAGCGTCTTATGCATCTGCTCTTCGTTAATGCTTTTAAAAGCTTGTATCAGCCCGTCAACAGTGCCTTTCAAGGGCGCCATATTCATCTCTACCTGTCGTGAGATCTGTGTTCTATCAGTAGAGGAGAGAGCCTGTCCATCAGGAATCTTGCTATCGAGTCTATATTGGGCAGTCACCCTGTTTTCTTCGATTTTTGTGGCAAAGGCCATAGTGATAGAGGTAAAGATTTGGCCTATCGCTATGCCTGCATCGGCAGCAGCTTTTGCTGCTTGCGCAAGCTCCTTTAGTGCCTCAATCTTACCGCCTTCCGTTGTGGCAGCGGCAGCCTCTATTGCCATGTCTTTCATGACCATAGCAAGCTTTGCTTTGAAGAGGTTTTCAGCCAATTGCATTTGCGAGCAAAGGGAAATGATGTTGGATGACATAATGAATAGCATAAGGACGGCGCTGCAGCTCAAAAAGGCGTTCTTTCCACTTCCTATAGGAAAGTGGGGCCTGGTAGTCGATGATGTTTTGGCGAGGTCGACCAGCTCGTTGAAGGCTGCGGTATCAGTATGATCTGGGATTTCCAGAGGAGGCGCGTTTAAGCGGTCAGCAGAAAGCTTGATGAAAGCCATTTGTTCTGATGTGACATACCCCCTTTCCCTTATGGTGTCTGCCACTTCTACAAGTCCTGCTACCGCAGGTTTGGCCCGAATGAAGCCGGCTAAAGTCGGGGTTAACGATTTTCGGGTTACGGTATCAGCCAATTCTAGAAGTTCTGCTCCCTCGGGTTTGGCCTGAGTGAAGCCTTGCACGGACGGGGTCGATGGATCTCGGATTCTTGGATCAATAGTTCCCATAGTTTTTTTCTCCTCTCTTACAAGGGATTTTCAAAAATATCCGCTCACGATTTTTGTGCCTTGCCAAAGACGGCTTCGTGAGTTATGTCTGAGGCCTCAGTTTGATCTATTTAACAGCTACTACATAGCTGCTTTACTGGTCATTTCACTGATCCTCATCCCAGCATCTGTAATGAAGTCCGACACCATCTTAAGAAGCTTGGTCCAGTTTTCCATGGCTTCTTGTGATGACTCTGTAATTTTTTGAATCGTCTCTGTCTGATCTATACCACCTAGAAGACTAAAATACTGCGATGTTGCTTGGAGCGTTGCTGTTTCTTCTGCTAAAACAGAGAGCATTTTGTGAAAATATTCTTCTGTCTCGGCTGCCTTGTACTGCATGACAGCGGAGGTAACCTGCAGCCCAACAACCGTGATTTTTAGCAGTTCCGTGAGCAGGAGGAGTCTTCTCGTGATCTTATCGGCCAGTTCCTCCGCTTCCTTTACATTCGCACCCAGCAGAAGCTCTTTGTAATGATCTCTGATGTTCTTCAATAAGTTAAGAGCCCCATTTCCAATGGCTTTTAGGCAGCCCTTAAGAGTGTCTCTTATCGCAAATCGTAGCGAGTGCGTTGCCGTCGCTCCAGCCTTTTGAATGAGGCCGGATTCTGCGAACCCCTCCATCACTTCGACACCCTCTTTGGCAGCCGCCGTGAATTGTTCCTCAACCTCACCTGCCTTGGCGAGAGTCCCCTCAATCACTTCAACAGCTTCTTTTTGTGCTGTTTTGGCAGCTCCTTCTACTTCCGTTGCTAGTCCATCTGTTTTTGCAACGGCCGCTACATCGAGGTCATCTCCAAGCGCGGCCTTTCCTTCAGGACCATACGTGAATTGATTTTTGATACCCTGCCACAACTCTTTAAGATATTTCTTCCCGGCGGCTGGGCTATTCTTCAGCGAATTTAAAAAGTTTTTCCCGAGGGAGAAGAAGAACTCCTTTACATCTTTAAGAAAATCGGTGATCCATTTCAGTAATTTCGCTGCTTTGGAGATTTCTTTTGCTGCAGTCCCTGCGGCGGCGGTAACAGCTCCTGCCACTCCTCCTCCTGCTACCCCTGCAGCGCCTCCAACCCCACCTACACCCCCTCCTGCCGGAGCAATGGCCTCAGCGGCGCGCGCGGCGCCTAGCAGATTTCTCAAGGAGGCAGCTCTTGCGGCATTGATTGCGATCAATGAGGTCTGGGATAATCCAGCAAATCGCGCTGCACCCAGTAACGCTTGTCCTGACTTATTCACTGCTGCTGCTTTTGCCAGTATTGCTGCGCTCGGAGCAGCCTTGACCCATGCTCCCGCTTTTGATACCACTTTTGCCGCTTGCGCAGGTTTTCCCATAAGGCACATGCAGATGATTATTGTGATCATAATGATGATGGTCATGATCATGGCGAAGATGCCGGCTTTTTTATCATCGTTTTTCATCATCGCCTTGCCAATCTCCTTCATGGCGACCGTTATCAGACCACTGCTCAAAATACTCGTTAATATGACCTGTGTGGTGACTTCCACGAGGGCACGCGCCAACCCTTTTTCTAGCATTTTGGATATTATTGCCATTACAAGGTCCACGGTCACCTTTATAGTTGCTTTTACCGCACTATAGACCAACATCGCCCCCATGGTGCAGATGATACCGATGATTTGTATTGTGATGTCAAAGGCCGCGGAAATGCCATCAAGACCAGCCTCGCTAACGGTTGTTCCAAGGGACTCACATACCAACTTCCACATCCCCTTGCCAGTTGCCCACTGACAGGCAGAGTCGATAATGACAATAACGGTACATATACATGAGGTGACGGCCCCCGTAATTGCCGTGACCGCTCCCGCCGTTAATGCGACAGCACCAGCAAGTACTGGTGCTGCAGCACCCCCTGACAATACAGTAGCCACGGCAATCACAACCATAACGATGGTCATGATGACGCAGACGAGGACGGAGATCAGCGGGCCAAGCCATTTCCACAATATTGCCTTGTCGATGGAGGCGATGTTTGCCTCATAGCTTGTGAAAATCTTACGGAGCTCAGCGGTGTAGGTCAAGTTCGCGATCTTTACTTCATTGGCGATCCCCTGGATCTTCGCGTCCGCTAGCGTTTGAGTGAACTCCGTCTCCATCTGCAGCATCAGGCATCGTATGTTTGACATATAGACCATGGCAGAGATCAGCGCTTGGATGTAATTCATGACAATACGCCGGGTGACGCCTGTCATAGTCTTGTCAGAGGCTACCCCTGTTAAAAAGGTAAGGGATTTTTCAATGGCCGCTGGGTCTTTAGAGCTTAAGTCGCCTGTCAGCTTTGCCCGGTTGATCTCTGAGATCTGTGTTGCAAGGAGGGGAATGAGCGAGGTCAGGAGTTTTGCTTTGACATCTGATGTGATGGCACCAGAGGCTTGCGCTTCATCAAGACCCTTAGAACACAGAGCAGAAAGCTCGCGGATATCGACGGATTGGAGGAGTTCTTGATCCTCAGGATTTAACGAACATAAAGACGTCGTAATGCTTCCGAGAGCCGCTATAAGATCTGTGTTGGCAACACCAGAAGGCAGCGTCATGGTACTGGCAATTGTGAAAAGGAGTGTTCCGAGTTGCTGAGAATCTCCGCTGATGAGGGTCGTAAATTCTGGGGCTGGTGTCTTTGTAGAGGTTGCCTTTTGAAAATTTGCGGTTGCCAGCTTGTTGCAGACGTTTAAAAGAGCCAATGAGAGCTTTTCTTTTTCTGCCGCCGACATGGTCGTATCGGTACTCATATCAACCGTTTCCATGAAGACAGGAATCATAAGCCCTGGGACGGTCATGTTGAGCACCATTGCCCCGCCTTGCGTGTTGACGCCTGCTATTGCTGTGGCAATGACTTCTAGTTTGGAGTTGATGAGAGTAAGCTGTGCTGGGGTAAGGGTCAGGGAAGAAAGATCTGCCATCCCTAGAAGAAGAGTTTTGACGGTTTCGACGTCGGTAGAGTGAATGCTCGTGAGAAGTGCTTGTGTCTGTGGTGAAAGGGGAGGGAGTCCCCCAGACACTGATTTTGAAATGGTTTCAAACCAAGCAAAAAAGGCCGCATTGACACTTGTGTCATTGGTGTCTACCGTTCCCTGTTCAACGCCTTCGCTTTCTCCAACTGTTGTAGAGCCTACAACAGATGTCTCAGCAGGTGTCTCCGGAGAGACGAGGCCTGCTTCTACAAGCGCTTGGTGCAATGCCTCTTCTCTATAGGCGAGCGTACTTGCTAGCGATTCTCCACCGCCGGCTTCTATGTCAGCACTCTTTGCCTCTTTTATGCTGCCGATCAGAATGGACATGACGGTAGAGGCAAACTGCATAGACCAGAGGCCAAGCCCTGCAAACATTGGCTCATCGAGTTTTGGGTCGCTTGTTTTGACACTGAGCTTTTGTTTGGCTCCCCCTACGCCTTCTTGTGATGGCGGAGGAGCAAACAGAGTGTCTTTTGGTAAAACGACAGTAGCCCCCCCAGGACCTTGGCTGACTTGTTTTTGATCAGCTGTTTTCTGAAGAAAGGTTGAAAAGTCCCACGGAGCATTTGCATGTGCCCCAGGCTCTTCTTTTGGAGGGACCGGAAACCCACTCATTGTTGTCCTCCTTGTGTCTTCTACAAGGGAAAGATAGATACGTTTTGCTCCAGTTTTCCGGAGCTTAGAAAGGGCTCATTGTGGCGAAATTATTGCGGCCGTACATGTTGCCTCATGAGATTCTAGAGCTGACGTAAAAGGCAGTACCGGATCGCAAGAGCACCCTCTTATTTTTTCTCCTGACTTGCGCCAGGCTGTTCTTTTCCCTTCCCTTCCTCCTTGAGCTGTTTATCAAGGGTATCTCGCATCAGTGTCGCTCGTTCTTTGATGATTGCATACTGCGGCTGTGTCCCAGCAGCGGCGATCGCGAGATTTAAGGTAAATACCGCCATAACGGGAAGGTTTAATTGCATATAGCAGTCAGCGGCATGATAGTGTGGAAGCGGGTTCCCGCTGTCGAGTGTTCCGCATAGGAGGTACACATTCGCTGCTGTGGTGTACTCCTTCATTCTGTGTAAGCTTGCCGCAAGGCCTAAAATATATTTCGGAGTCATGTAGTCTAATAGCATCAGCAGTCGGAAGATGTACGACGCCTCTTTATATCTCCCCTGATTATAGAGGTTGTACGCCTGCCCATAAATGGCTTCCATGGTCTCATCGCCTAGATGTAGAGCATGCTTTGGCATGATCCCTTTATTCATGGCTTCTGTGAGAAGAGCGGTAATCGTTTCCTTAGCTGGTACGGCCGCAAGGCCCGTTGCTTGAGACACCTTCTCTGAAATCTTCCCTGCATCAGCGTCTTCTAGTTCTTTTTCGAACTGCTTCAGCAATTCATCGGAAATCTCTTGCGGCTGTGACTGTTCTTGCTCTGGTTCCATAGTGTTCCTCCTCGGTGCCTCTTTCTCTTACCTATAAGGAGTTTGCTATTTACTGTGGAAGATTTTTTTTACCACTCGAGTCATTTTCTTGACTTCAGGGCTACTTGCTTTTATTTAAACATTGCCGATAGTATTTGCGATAATTGCTGGATAATACCTTTTATTAAGTTATTAGTTGTTTTAATGCCTGATATAGAAGCGTCTACCACTTGTTGTTGTTGGTCGGTCAGGTTTCCGATAACATCGGCACGTGCGCTGATGGAAGACAGGTAGGATTGGAGGCGTTGGTTTATTTTCGCCCGTGTTGCGGCGTTGAGGCTGTAGAGCGTGTTCGATTCGTATTGATTAAGATTCTGTCCTTCCTGAGGAGCGCTTCCAAGGATGCCTGGCTTCCAGGCAATTTTGGGGTCCCGGGCTTGTATACAGTAGGTCTGGAAGTCTGAGTTTAGATGTTGTTCGTAGCTGGTTAACTGGGAGGGATCTGTCAGCCCGATTTGATGGGCATCGGTGGCATCCTGCCACAGGGTTTCGAAGCTGGAGTTAATAGCATCTGTTATGGTGCTCTGTTCGGAGTCCGCGGCTGTTATCGTTTGTGTTTGGAGCGTAGTGGTGGTGAGGCGTGTGCTATTATCCCAATCCAGTGTTCCATCTCCCTGGAATTTCCGATTATCGACGATAGTCGTTCCTCCAAGGCCGTTTGGCACTTCGGTGGTGAATGGGAGACTGTCCCGAACTAGCTGGACAGTGATGACGGGTTTACCATCTGATGATGTCGAGACACTCGTCGTAAGGCGATTTCTATACCAACTCCCATCGAGCATCTCAGGCATATAGGGGTCTACTTTGTGC
>CAINFV010000094.1 GCA_903848235.1 Chlamydiia bacterium
AGAGAGGAGAGCCCTATGGCGGTTGCTTGGTGAGACTGAGCGATCAAATAATCGCTGTAGATATCAAGCAGATCATTGCTCATGTCGACCCCCTCAAAATGAAGAGGGCAGACTATGCTATTCTCAAACTCTTTTCAATTCCTGGCTGCGTAAGGTGAGTTAAGAGCCGATGGTGTGTGGTCGCCGCGATTGCTGTCGATGATGCGGTATGCGTCGTTAGCAACGGCCTCTATGGCAGGGCGATAGGTAGTGAGAAAATGGAGTGGGGCGGAGTACCCAGCGTCGGAACCGGTTCCTCTGTTTTCGAGGGACGATGTCTGCTCTTGAAAGAGCTGCGAGAGGTGATAAAGGACGTCGTCGTCGGAGAAGGTTGACGTTGAGGATGCTGGGAGGTTTTGGGGGAGGGTGATTGCTTGGAAGGAGAGAGGGTAGAGGTTGCGAAGCTCCATGAGGGCAATGGTGCTTGGATGTTCCGGTGTGGAGGAGATGTTCTGGAGGTTTGTATAGGCCCATGTGAGGAAGGGATTGTCGGATCTTGAGAATTGGTTGTTTTCGAGCGCTTGGAGGGCAGCGCGAAACTCAGGAGCAATGTCATAGCCGAGGGTCGGCGCTGAGAGGACGACAGTTCGTATGGTGCGCCGGTAAAGGCTGTCATTGGTCTGTATCTCATCTGTGAGGGCGCCAGGGGTATTCCCAAGGATAGAGCGCTCATCGCCGATATGAGGGATCAGCCGGTTGAGGGAGAAGATCTGCGCTATTTTGAGAGCTAGATATGGAAGGCCTATTTTTACCAACAGGCAAAATGAATAGTGAAGAAGCGTTGAGAAAATTCCGTTGTCGACCCCTATTTTCTCAAGGCCGTTCCATATGGCGTCAATGCGTTCTGGTAGTGGACGTTGTGACTCGTCTAGCTTCTGGCCAAGCTTTTCAAATGTTTGGGCAAGGGAGGTATTGGTATATTGTCCGATGGCGATGGAGTCGAGAATGTCGATGAGTGGGATGTCTGACATGCAAAGGGCATTGTAGAGAGGCGAGGAGTAGATAGCTCTGAGGGTGAGGAGGACATTTCGATTTCTGTCTTCGAGCTCTTCTGTCTCCTCTGGGGGAGAGGTGAGAAGCTGTTCTAGAGTGGCGAGGGCGGCGGTGAGATGCTCTTTTTCGATGGCAAGAGAGCTTGGGTTTTCAAGAGGGGCGTTTTTCGCTTCTTGTTCGTTGAAGGCAACGATCAGGCGATGGCTAGCCGGGGTCAAGGTGATGCCAAGAGAGGCGCATATGCTCGCTATCGGACGAGCGACGGCTGCTGCTGTCTCTGCTCTTTGGAAGAGCATCTCTTGAGGAAATGATGGGTCGAGCGCTCCGAGGCGACAGAGGAGGCGATACTGTCTGTTGAGTTTTTCTTCTGTGATGGTATCGATGGAGATTGATGCTGCGGCATCGGCGAGGGATGAGAGGCCGTGAGCAGTCTTTCTGCTTTCCATGGCGCCGGCGCCGGCTGTGAAGTGCGCATGCTGCTCTTCTTGGCGAGCGGGGGCATAAAGGCTGTCGAATGTCATCGGCAGCTCATCGACGGTTGTCGCAATGGGAAGAACAGGAGCCAAGACATTGGAAGAAGGAAGATCTCTGAATAAAAAATGTTCTGGCGGTGGTGGAGACTGGATCTGTTGCATCAGATTGGCTAATGTTCTATCTACTCTGAGGAGTTCGTCGGATATGCGTTGGAGGACGCCTCTAGGGGGTTGTTGTATTTCACGAGGGGTATATAAATCATCGAAATTTTTGCTAACGGCGTAGGACATTGAATTGTCTCCGAGTCAATTACGATTGAGAGGCTTTTTCCAGCCTGTCAAGGATGGCGAGCCAGTCTGCTGATGCTGGTACGTTGATGTCGACGTACACAGATTTAAGCTGAAAACGGTCAAGATCGCGTAAAGCGCTGTAGAGCGCATTGCCGGCGCTTGCCGCATCTGTTGACGTGCTGAGGGTGATGATACGACGCGCCCCTGGGTAGGAGCGGTCTGAGAATCCGAGGACGCCATCGTACTGTGATGCGTCATCTTCCTTCCATGCCCCTGTGGAGAGTGTCAGCCGTGCCTGTGGGGCATAGTGACGAAACAGCTGCCCAGGACAGAGTGGTTGGTCAGAGTGTGCTGTGTGGCGGGCAGGCTCATAGCCTAATACCGTGGCGATGGCGTCGATGCCTATCGCTCCTAAGCGCCCTACGTGCCAGGCGTCATCTTGCCAGATGAGGATGGTAGACTCGATGCCATGGCGGCAGTATGTCTTTGTTTGGAGGATCGGCAGCCAGCTGCCAAAGTCCTTGATGATATGGGCTGGTGTTGTCGCTGATGGCGAGCCAGAACGATTTGCTGACGGTGCTACCAATGGCCCTGTAATCTTGATGAGGCTGAGGGTTGTCGTGTGATCGGGAATGCGAAAAGCGGCTGTCGGCAGGCCGGCACGGGCAAGGGAGGGCACCTTATTTTCATTCACAGGAACCACCACTGTCAGCCCTCCTGGCCAAAAAGCATCGATGAGCTCATGCAGCCCTGGCGGCTTGATGGTGCAACAGGAAAAGAGAAATTTCGGGTCGGAGAGGTGGATGATCAGGGGGTTTTTTAGCGGGCGCCCTTTGAGGAAGAAGATCTGCCGCATTGCAGGCTCATCGTCGAGCCGCGCTGCCAGTCCCCACACGGTCTCTGTGGGGATGGCAACGGGTTGCGAGCATTTTAGAAGGGCTGCTGCCCTTTCAATGGAGACTTTCATACAGAAGGCGGCGACAGTGGTGAGCAGAGGCTCTTCTGCTCGCGTTCTTCTATGATGAGGGCGAGGAAGGCATCGATGTCCATCTGCCCGTGGACGACATTGTCACGGGTGCGTATGGAGATGTTCTTATCCTCTATCTCTTTATCGCCTACGGTGAGTATGTAGTTATACTGCTCAAGCTGTGCCTCACGGACCTTTTTCCCGACGGATTCTGATGTCTCATCGACTTTGGTCTCAAAGCCGGCGTCGAAAAACTTTTTCTTCACTGCATGGGCATAGTCAAGATGGCGATCTGCGACGGGAAGGATGGCAATCTGCACAGGGCTGAGCCAGAGAGGGAACTTCCCAGCGTAGAACTCCACGAGGTTTCCTAAGAACCGTTCTAGGGACCCAAGCAGTGCCCTATGGGCCATGATCGGGCGTTTTTTTGTGCCATCGGGCGCTGTATATTCGAGCTCAAAACGTTGGGGCAGCGACATGTCAAGCTGCACAGTGCCGCACTGCCATGTCCTTCCTAATGCGTCAAACACGTGGATGTCGATCTTAGGGCCATAAAATGCCCCGTCGCCTTCGGCAATAGAAAATGGCTTGCCGGTAGCTTCAAGAGCCTTGCGCAGAGCATGGGTTGTCAACTCCCAGTCTTCATCGGTGCCAATGGTATTTTCTTTTGGCCGTGTTGAGAGGACGAGCTTATAGGAGAGGCCAAAGGTATTATAGATCTCATTGAGAAGGGTGAGGCATCCTAAGATCTCACTTTGGATATCTTCAGGGCGCATGAAGATATGAGCGTCATCTTGGTGGAAGCAGCGAACGCGGAAGAGTCCTGACAGGGAGCCGCTTGGCTCATAGCGGTGTACCATGCCAATCTCTGCTACGCGCATAGGAAGCTCTCGGTAGCTGTGCCCCTTTGAACGATACCAGAGCATGCCGCCAGGGCAGTTCATGGGCTTGATGGCAAACTCACGATCTTCAATGACGGAGAGGAACATATTCGCCCGATAGTTTTGCCAGTGGCCGGAGACTTCCCAGAGGGATTTTACCATCATTGATGGGGTCTTGATCTCTACATACCCTGCTCGTCTGTGGCATTGCCTCCAGTAGTCGATGATCCTATTCCAGATGATCATTCCTTTTGGATGGAAGAATGGAATGCCAGGGGCTTCTTCGTGCAGAGAGAAGAGATCGAGCTTAGGTCCTAAAACCTTGTGATCGCGTTTTTTCGCCTCTTCTACTTTATGAAGGTATTCTTGCAGTAGTTTTCTATCTGGAAAGGAGATGCCGTAGATCCGTGTTAACATATCCTTGGTGGAATCTCCGCGCCAGTAGGCACCTGAAGTCTTGAGAATTTTTATGGCTTTTATCTTGCCGACGTTCGGGAGGTGCGGCCCTCGGCAAAAGTCAAAGAACTCCCCTTGCTCGTAGCCTGTCAGCTTGCTTCCTGCTGTGGAAATCTCTTTGATAAGCTCAAGCTTATAGGGGTTGTCTTTAAAGCGTGCTACCATCTCATCTGGATTGTCGAAGACATGGCGCACAGGCTTGAAGTTTGACTGAATAATCTTTTGCATTTCCTCTTCAATCCGCTGGAAGTCCTCGTCGGAGATGGTGAGGTTTGCAAAGTCGTAGTAAAACCCTTCGTCGATAGCAGGGCCGATTGTAGGCTTTGCCTCTGGGAATAGTCGGAGGACGGCTTGTGCTAGAACGTGAGCGGATGAGTGCCAAAACACATCTTTGCCGGTCGGGTGGTCAAAGGAGATAAATTCAACGCAATCTCCTTCGTTCAGAGGAGTCTGTAGGTCAGAAGGGTTTTCGTTGATAACGCAATAGAGAGCTTCTGCAGGAGCTGTTAATTTCAGCGTTGCAGCAAGATCGGTACCTGTGGCATTTGGAGGAAGAGTGATGGGTTGTTTTCGAGCGTTTTGGATAAGATGGATTTGCATATGATCCCCCAAAATTAATGACACGGTGGTTGCGCGTTAATACGAATTACGTACAGTGTAGCTAATAAAGAAGAAAAATACTATGGCAGATGAGTCTTTGGGTATAGAAACAGAACGATCGATGTCTTTCGGGGCGGCGTATGTCCGTTCTGTGGAAAGCTGTCCCCCTCTTCGTCTTGGAAAGGACGAGCTGTTGGAAAAGGTTCTCTTTGATGAGGATGCTGCTGAGGCTTTTGATATCGATGTGAGCAACATTCAAGCAAGCTGTTCTGTGCTTGATGTGAGGCGGGCGCGAGAGTTGGCGATGCTTCTTGTCAACGATGCCGGCGACCTTCTTGTGCCTCGAGTTCGTCTTGCAAAGGAAATATTGGAAAGCCATCTGTTTGCCATTGCCTATGGTGCAGAAGAGAGGAGGCGGCGTGACGAGAGGTTCCTCAAAGCGCTGACCTTTCTCTGCGAGAGCGTTGAAGCACAGAGGCTTATCAAGAAGATGAGCCGCCCTCTGACAAACCGTCTTGCTGAAAATGCCATTCGTGACACGCTTCTTCTTCCTGAAAACCAACTTGTCAATGATGCTTCTGTACGGCGCGCTGCCGTTGCGGCCCTGCTGACGACCCTCCGCCAGAGTCTAGGCTCCTGTTTTGCCACGGCTCCTGCCATCGTCGTCCATGACGAGCAGCCGTTGTTATTCTTACGCGACTTAGACGAGCTGATGGGGACGGCGAAGCTCAAGCGCACTGTTGCTGGTAATGAGTACAGTGTTCCTATGAGTGCTAGCTGGGGGCAGGGAGATCTGAAAAAGCCTGTTCCCATCACCTCTCCTCTGACGGCGTCAGCTCCTGTATGGCGATCAGCACCCTTGCTCCGCGTCCTTCAGGCGCTTGGCATTGTGCCGACGGTGGCGACTCATGAGAAGGGATATCAGGAGGTCTATTCACTGCTTTCTACCCTGCTGGAAGGATGCTTGACAGAAGGCGGGTGGATGCTCACAAATGTCGAGGAGATTCTCAAGCTTCTTCTCTTACGGCATCTGCAGCTGTCTGAAAAAGAGCTTCGTGATTTTGAAAGCCGTCCGAAAGCCATGCTGCAGACCGCGCTTGTGGTGGCAGCACCTGAGGCGAAGGGAGGCCGTGCTGCTGTCGACAAGCTGTTTGCTCGGTTTTTCTCGATGTGGGAGGACGGCAAGCGGATGTTCAAGGCGGAAGCTGACTGCGCCTTGTTAAAAAGCTGGGAGTTTACCATTGCCTCCTTTGCAGAGGTGAAGTTTGACCTTGCCCGGTGGAACTTCTATTCCAGCCTTGGGGTAAACTGGGATGATGTCGGCGGGATAGGGAATGTGTTATATGAAATTGCTAAGAAACGCGTTGACGAGACGAATCTTGAACTCGAACAGAACAAAGAGAAATACGATGCCATCTCCTTAGAGATTGACTATCTCGGTCGTCGTCTGCAGCAGGCATCGTCGGAGGGTGAAGCTCAATGGATGAAGATGGAATATCAATCTCGCCAGGTGGAGCAGTATCATCTCAAAGAGCTCTGCGACATGGCGGCGGAGAAGGCGAACAAGGTCTCTCATATCCATCAGTTTCTGATCGATCAGTATGACGCGTTGATGAAAGAGTATTTCCAGGAGATCTATGATGCTGACCTGCATGACATTCAGGCGGGCCCTTTTGACGATGCTCCTGCTGGCTTCCGTCTGCTGTACAAACACGGGCGGTCGAACCCATCACTATGGACAAAGATCACCTCTTTAGATGAGTATGTAGAGGCGCTTGTCTCCTTTTTTACTATCACCGAGCAGGAGCTGCTGCACGCTCCTGAGGTGAAGGGGATAGAGGCGGAGTTTAGCTCTATCATTACTCGTCTTGCAAACCACGTTCGGTCCGACGAGTTTCTGGAGTCTGCCCTGACGAGGACAGCGGTAGCTCATGGTGTCAGGCCCATTGCCCATCCTCTTCAAAATCTCGAACATATTGAGAAAAAGCCATGGGTATACACCTCTGGCGGCAGCATGAACACCCTTGTGTCATCGTACTTTTGTCTTGAGGGGCAGCCGGAGATCGTTGAGCGGTGGGTGGAAAATGAGACAGAGCTGCTTGCCTTTCTCATAGATACTACACGGCAGGCGAACTCTCGTGCTGGACGTGTACGGCCAACGTCGCTCCTCATGCACTCGCCGACGCATGCCTTTTCACTCATTCCCATGGCGCCTTTTTTTGAAGAGAGCTGGATAGGAGATACCTATAGCTATTCCTGGATTACTAATCATGTGCGTGATCCAGGGCAGCTGTTTTATTCTACCTGTGTCTATGATCAGGCGGCTGTCGTTGAGTTTTGTTCTTTGCTTGCACAGAGCCTGCCGGTGGGCATCAGAACACGGTTTATCAATGAAGCGCCGACGATCCCAGGATTTTTGCGCCCTTATGAGCTGGCAAAAGAGATCGAGCGTCTGTTTTCATTAGATATTGTGCTGCGGCATCATCAGTCGACCTTACAGAATCTCTCTCTTGCCAGTATGCTCTTTGAATCATCTCCGTATACGTCTCCTGAGTCATTACGAGATGTCGTTACTGATGTGCTCGCGACTATCCTTCCGAAGGAGAGCCGGAAGAATGGAGCAGAACAGCTCATCCGCGCTGCTACGGCGTCCGTTCATAAGCCCCTTCGCTCCAAGGATCTTTTGTGTCTTCTGAAGACACTTGTGATACAGCTGACAAAGAGATATCGCTTTGACAAAGATCTGCTTTCTTCTCTTGTGAAAACCATGCGTGCTAAAAAGCTTCTTCCTCCGCGGCCGTTGATTATTGCGGATTCGAATTGGGTAAAGGATCTGTTTGCCTTTATGATCAGCCCTGTCTCACAGGAAATTGAGCTGTGGAGCGTCAATGCCTATGGCACTGAAGGGGGGCCCATTCAAAATTGGAAGATGTGGCTTGACGGCAGTCGAAAAGATGGCAAATGGGGTGTCCTGATTAATCCAAATGAATATCGAGCCTTTGTTGGGTCAATGCAAAGACGATGAAACATCTGAGCTCACCCAACTTGCGCATGTTATTCTTGCACAGTCCCTTATCCTTGCATACAAGTCCAGTACAATACGAATGAGCAATTCTCGACCTTTTGTATGATGTTCCGCATCAAGCAATTGCAACCGCTGACATACATCTAATATCCCTGTACACTCGGTAGCAGATCTTTTAGCCATGCGATAAAATCGGATCTTCTCTTCCACAGCATATGCACCAGCACCTTCAGCGATGTTCAATGGAATTGAGAGGGAAGCTCTATGCAGTTGATCGCTCACGTAAGCTCGGTCTCTAGGCAAGTGCTCAACAATCCTGTCAGCTCCACGAATTCTATGGCAATTTGATAAACGGCTAATTTTTCGTGATCTAGGATCAGTGTCTTTTCTTCTGTAGTCGTTTCGATTGTCTGTCCTCTAGACTACGTCATGAATTGACCATGCATTATATTAAAAGCCTCAACCAGAAGAAAGAGGCTTTTGTAAAACCGGCGACCGCGCTCTGCTCGCGGCGGCTCGATTATAAAATCGATCTCTCCTTGCCTATAGCTGCCGCTATGGGCCTCGTCGCGATCGATTTTCTACTCTTCGCCGGCGCTTCGCATATCGCGATCGCGAGTTTTGCAAAAGCCTCGAAAGATTAATTTTTGGGCAGCGGTACGGGCACGCACACGGGCACGATTTGGACTTGTGTGTAAGGATAAGGATTAGGGACAGTAGCATCTCGATTTTGTACACAGTCGAGCTAAGGTCCAGTAACACTGTGATTTGATATCTGTTTGTTTTTTGAATACGGAGATGTAGGGCTAATAACCGTCTACATATCAATTCTTCATTTGTCCTTTCTCACGAGGTTGAGCAGCAATCTTACAGAGTAATTGCATTTACAAAAATGGAAGTGGCGTTTTATACAGGATGTTGAACTTTTCAACATGAGACTTATACGCTGAAACCATCCAAAGGGAGAGGACAATGAAATTTTTGAGGTATTTGCTGCCTGTTGCCGTAGCAACATGCTGCATCGGAGTATCTCTTAGGGCTCAAGGGGACTATGAGTCTGGATATTCCACCGAGTCTGAAGCTCAAGAGCGGGACATGGAAGCTCTCCAGGAATACATTCGGACAAAAAGAGCCATCACTGTCAAAGAGAAGGGTGGCAACCTCATGATCAGCGGTGACATCCGCGGTGAATGGTATCACATGCATGCCAAGACAAACCATGTAGAGCAACGTGGATGGAAAAGTCGGAAGAACTTCCCAAACTCCTTCTACAATGAAAAGACACCCCGTGCTTCTCATAAAGAGTATAAGAAGATGATTTACAAGGAGCGCGTAGCATATCGAGAAGGACGCGATAAAATACTCCCTCCTTTTGCGACCAATGAATTTGATGCTGAAGCAAACCTCGTCTTTGATTATGTCGCTGATCGTGGCTGGGGCACCATTCGTCTTCAGCTCTCAAATCCAGCAGGGATTACTCCTCCAGAACGCAAGCCTATCGTAACTGATAGTGGTAGAATGATGTATGGCAGTGGAAAGCTCAACGACTTAGCTCTTCGCAAGTGCTATGCCGGCTATAATTTCTGGGAACAAGGCACCTCTCGATTTGACATGGAAGTCGGTCGTCGACGTCTGTACGATGTTTTTGATTCAAAGATTGAGTTCTGGTCATACTTCGACAGTGTCTTAGCACGCTTTACAAGCAGCTATGAAGGCATTACTGATCTTTCGTTGAAAGCTGCTGCTTTTGTTGTCGACTATACCGTCAATCACTATGGGTATGTCGGTGAGCTTGGCTTGCTCAACCTGTGTGACACAGGCCTTGATCTCAAATACTCGTTGATCGACTGGAATACTCACCATCGTCCAAATCGATTTGGAAGACACCATGCTATGGGAACTCAGTTCTGCAATTCGCAAATTCAGACGAGCTATACGTTGAGCCCAGATCTTGTCAGCCTGAAGACAACGCTGTACGCCGCTTATCTCTATAACCACGCTGCACGCGCAACCAGCTGGACCAAGCACATTAAGGCCGCCGACGCTTGCTATGTTGGAGCTCGTCTTGGTGAGGCTATTCGCAAGGGCGACTACTCAGTAGAGTTGTTCTACCAATGGGTTAAAGCGCAAGCAGTGCCAGAATGGGATGTCTCATCATCAGGGCGTGACAACCCACGTGGAATCTCCTTCTACAACCGTCGCAGTGGTGGTAGGGCAAACTTCCGCGGATGGAGACTTGAAGGGTTCTATGCTATGACCGATAACTGGACCCTCAACGCTCATTTTGACCGCCTTCGTGAGATGGACCATCGCATTGGCGGCCCACACCGCTCAACAGAGTTCTACTTCGGCGCTATCTTCACGTTCTAAGCGAAGAGATCGCATAAAGTAGCTGGTTTGTTAACAAAACCCCCGAGAAGGGCATAACGCCTCTTCTCGGGGTTTTTTTGTCTATATTGGATAGATGACGCAAGAAAAAGTCTGCAGATTTGATCGGCAAAAATAGACCCGCTACTAGAAGTAGGGGGTGTTTTTACCGACTCGAAGACGCCCCCTATTACCCATAAGTGTTGAAAAATTCGTTTTGGAATGGTCGTGGAAGGCTCTTTGAAGACTGTTTGCATGGCAAATGTTCGAACAAAGAACCATCCTCAACGGAATTTTAGCAAAAAAATTCTAGATTTTTTCTGAACCACAGAGATCACAGAGCACACAGAGACAAGAGAACTTCGGATGCGTAGGCGTTCCCCACCGCTCTTCACTCTCCAGACAATTCTGAGAGATGATGGGAAACTCCTTCTGCTGACAGCGGTTCGATTTGTGCTGATAAAGACAGCTTCCCTGTTTTAGCGCCGTTTTCGGAGGGCTCTGGGATGGCGACGGTGAAGAAGGGGACGTCTTTCATCAGAGGCTCTTGTGTCCATGCGCTGATCAGAGGGTGGGCATAGTGGGAGAGGGTTCGTTTTGAGCAGAAGATGGCGATAGAGATGCCGCGTTCTATGGCATGACGAATTTTCTCTGCCGACTCTCCGGTAGGGGCTATTTCGTGGATGTCATGGAGCTCGAGGATAGGAATCATCCGGCGCATGATGTTGGCTGGAAAAGGTGGTGTTGTCTGCGGGGAGAGGGTGAACAGCCGCATCCGTCGTCGCTGTGAGCCGAGGAGGACGGCAGCCCATGGCCAGAACGACTGCGGGACGAGGAAAATCGATGGCTTATCGGCAGAGACCTGCTCTTTGCCCTTCAGATATGCTGGGAAGAAAAGGTAGCTTATGACCAAAGAGCAAAATCGGATGACATACCCAGACATGGAGATAGAGATAGCTGTTGCCATGAGAAGGGTGACAATGCCAACGACGGTAAACCCCTGATCTGGGGTTAGGCCAACAATTTCGCTCAGCACATACATGGCCATCGCTGACGTCAGAACGCCGCAAAAGCCGAGGACATTTCCTGTAGCGACGATCTGCCCTCTATGGGTTTTGGGGCTTGCCACTTGGATATAGGAATCTAGGGGGACGAGGTAGATGCCTCCGAATAGCCCGATGAGAAAGACGAGGAAGAGAACTGTCGTCAGAGAGTCGGAATAGTAGTCGAGGCAGATGCAGGAGATGGCCATGCCAATGCCTCCTAGGGGCACTAAGCCAAATTCAACAGCCTTTCCAGACAGATTTCCGGCGATGAGAGATCCCATCCCAATGCCGAATGCTGTAAGGAGGAACATATACCCTCCCTGGACGTCAGAGAGGTGAAGGGTCTTCATGGCAAAAGGAATCATATTGAGCTGGACGTAGGAGCCGACGAAGAGAAAGAAGGCGGAGCCTAGGACGGCGGAGAGCAGTGAGGGCTCATTTCTGATGATGCCGATATTTTCAATAATCTCGGTGAAAAGCCATGGGGTGACTTTTTTCTCTGACCCTGCTGGCGGTGTTTTTTGGATATAGAAGCTTGAGATAATGGAGATCAGGGAGAAGATACAGCAGAAGATAAGGGCGATGATAAAATTTCTGTTGGTGATATCTGCGAGGAAAGATGCCAAAAATGTACCGACGATGATTGCGACGTAGGAAAACGATGTGAGGATGCCATTGGCCTGTGAGATATCGTCTTTGGGGACGATTTCAGGGACGATACCGTATTTACAGGGGCCGAAGATCGCGCTGTGTGCCGCTAGGAGGAACAGAGCGGTAAATGACAGAAGCTGACTTTGCAGGGCGAAGGCAATCATCCCCAAGAAGAGAACGACGATCTCAGCGATCCTCGTAGCGACGATGATTGACCGTTTGCTGTATCGATCGGCGAGGATGCCCGCGGTTGTTGACAAAAGGATGAAGGGCAAGACGTATACAGCGCCAGCAAGGGAGAGGATTCTGTTGCTGGATGCTGCGCCTTCGAGTTGGATGAAGCAAAAGGCAAGGAGGAGTTTGAAGGTGTTGTCATTCATCGCCCCGATGAACTGAGCGATGTTGAGGTATCGAAATGAGGCCCATTCTCGTGTCGGCGGCGCACTTGTCGCGCTGCTGGTCCCTGTGTCTGGCGTGTTTGGATTCACAAACATGAGGCTCTGTCCGGCGTTGATTTTCTGTTAAAGTCCAGTGGAAAAGAATAAGCTGAATCGTTTTGAGTTATTTTTTTTCAGTTCCTACTGTATTCCTTGCCACAAGATCTGTTTACCGTTCACCCCTCTTTAAGGTAAACGCGTATTTTGAGCCAATGGTGGGCGCGAAAACCCAAGAAGAACACCACCATTTCTGTATATACCTCTTCTTGTTCGAGAATCGGATTTCACACTTAGAAAAAGCTTCGGGATTCGATCGATCAAAAAGGGACCCATATTGCAATATTGGCCCCTTTTTGATCGTCGAATCGCGAGAGCTTTTTCTTAAGCGTCAAACCGATTCGTGAACAAGAAAAGGTATAGTTCCATTCGTGCCGAGAATATGTCGAAATTCGGTGTTAAGCGCAATCTTGACGTTGAGAACTTTTTCTCAATATGTGTAATTGTCGGATAACCCAAGAAGGAGTATATAAAAATTTAGATTTTTCATCTGCGAGGTAGCCCTATGTCTTTATCAGACTTGTCCCCTGTCAACGTCGATCCAGCTACTGTGAATAGACTATGGGACGACTTTGGGGGGAAAAAAATTCCAACAAGAATAGATGCAGGCGTGCAGGGTATCTTTGGCAGGATCGCCGAAGAGTGCAGGATTGTCATTTACAAGGGAGATTTGTCTAATTTCGACAATGTCCGAGTTCGTGCGAAAAAAGACGGGTGGATAACTTGGTTTTTGGATCGGGTGCTTGGGCGTAAACCTGAAGAAGCGAAAGAAGGGCAGATCAAACAAATCTTTGATGGCGTGTCAGTGGCACTAAACAAAGCTGATATGGAAAGGAAGGGTTTGCCTTCAGCTTCCGCAATAAAACCGACAAAACAACAAACGGAGATTTCAGAGAGGATTACGAAGCTTGAGCATCTCAAAATAATTCTAGAAACGAAGTTTGGTTATCTGAAGGAGGAAGCTAAAGAAGAAGCTCCTAAGCCACCTACGCTACTAAGGGAGCCGGTACCTGAACACCTGGATGAAAAAAAGAAGCAAGAAGGAAAAGAAGCAGTAGATACTTCTGGGCCCTCCCTGCTACCAGGGGGGGAGGCACCTCCAATCCCTCTGGGGGCAGCGCCTCTCCCCCCGGGGATCGTTCGAGAAGAAGAAAGGGCTACTATACTACCTCCACCAGGTTTCGCGGCTCCTCTACCCCCTAGGGAAGAGCTAGATCGAGTTGCGGAAGCTCTTGGGACGCCACCACCCCCTGGTGGGCTTGAGCTTGCAACCTCTGTGGTGGTGGATTCTTCCCTTGCCGTGAACGTTGAGGAAGGAGGTAAACCACCGCCGCCACCACCGCCGCCACCGCCACCGCCGCTACCGCATGGCGGGCGCTTAGCTGGGAGCGGTGTTTCTGTGGTAGATTCAAAGGGGGAGGCAGTTCCTAAAGCTAAACCTCAACAATCGCCCGAAAAATTAGCTTTTATTACTGAAATTGAACTAGGAGTCAAAAAGAGGCAAGCTGCGCGGGCTGTTGCTGAAGGCGTAGGAGAAGCTCGGGGAACTGTTGCAGAAGAAAAATATAGAGAGGGCATCAAGGAGATCATTAAGAAGGGGACACTACCTGAGAACATCAGGGCACTTGGACTTATGAGATCGATGCATATATTCGGACAAAAAAAGAAAGAAATTAAAATTAGTAAGGATTCATTAGATACGATAGTTGACGATCAAGAGACGAGAGGGATTTTTTGTTCAATATTTGGCCTGACAGATGCCCAATATATGATTGCAGCTAAGTTGGCATATTCTGTAGATACAGAAAAACTAATGAATATTTTCGATGATTACATGAAGTCTGAAGTCGATGATATAAGAGCGGCACAAAAACTGAAGAAATTTGAATTTTTTCTTAAAATTCTCACAGTGGGCTGTTCCGCAGAAATGCAGGAATTAGATGGGGAAATCGCCAGTAGTGAAAAAGCGAAAAAGTATCTCGACAGAGTTTTAAGTTTCATTACTTCCATTCCCTCCCATGATATCCCAGATGACCTTGAACTTCCCGCTGCGCTTAGCGGAGAACAGGTCTCCACCTTACAAAGAGATGGGCTCCCTCGTGCTTATCAAGAATCTGTGGCCTCTCTTAAGGCGAAGCTTGTGACTTCAGAAGATATAGATGGCTTTTTCTCAGATTTGTCAGCTTATCTGGCGAAAGCGAAAGAGTCAGAACTGTGGAAATTGAAGATCAGTCAAGAGTCACAATCTCCAGATCTTCAATTATTCTATGAAAATAAAATTTATGGATTTAGAGCTGATTTTAAGTCCAAGGCCATCGAAAAAAGTGCGTTGCTGGCCGAAATGGACGAATTTATAAAACAAGCTAAATTACAAATTGAGATAGGGGAAAATTATAGAACTCTTAAGAAACGAGAAGGGATAGATGGAAAAACATTCGCGCCTCTTTTAGAATTAATTGATGGAGCTGATGAGATAATCAAAGGAGGGACAACTGCCATTGGGCCTCTAGGGATCTTAATATCTAATTTGGCACAATCCTTAGCATTTGCAAAAAAAATTCCTGTATATCTCCATTTTCTTATCCCTTCCAAAGTCTCGCGTGAAAATATTAAAGAATACCTTGCAGTGTTAAAGGCATTAGTTACGGATCAAAGGTTGAGCACTCTCAGTCAATGCTTGAAGAAAAATGCAGAAGGAATTTCTGCCCATAAGAAAGCGCAAGCATTTGCTCTCGCAGCAAAAGAGAGTAAAGAAGGTTCTGATAAAGAGCTTGGAGTAAACTATCGTGCCTGTATTGCCGCCATTAGTTCTCTTGAAACAGCAGGGTGCTTTGGTCCGCTTGTGTTCCATCTACAGCGATTGCAAGGAAAAGCGGAAAGCGGGGAATTGTCTTGGCCCGTTTTTGCGGGTGCTGTCCGGAGTGCTTTTGAGGCAGTTGACGTAGCACTGGCAGTATCTGGAAAATTAGCATCCGGAGGCGACGCAGCGGCTATGTACAGGAAGAAGACACAACTTCAAGCTGTAAAATCATTTATTGATCTTCAAAACTACAAAACGTTGCTTGATGGGCTCAAAGATGACGTGGGGACCAAAAACATTAACGAAAAAATTAAAGAATTTGAGGGCGCTGAATTAGCAATTAAAAGAGATTCAGATGAGGTATCGATGCTTCTTGTTAGTAAAGGCCATGTTGTTGAAGAGAAATGGGTGTATGACAAGGGTATGCGTAGTCGGAAAGAACTGAGAGTTTTTTTCCAGGAATATGATGCGCTTTTGCAGTCGATACAAATAGATAAAACGGCTTTTTCACCATTGTTGACAGCGATTAAACAATTCAACGAGCAGCTCCAGAAAGGAAATCTTACGTATGCTGAGGTGGCAGAACGTGTTTCAAAGTATACTCGGGCGATAGAAATTGCTAAAAAGGTGGATGAAAAATTATTCGTTGCGCTACCAAAAGAATTTGTGGATATCGACACATATATCTCGACTTTAGAAGCATTAAACGATGCGTCTGAAGCGTTTGTAAAAGTTGGCGCTCAAATTGAACAAATGCAGCGCGAAATTAAAAGAAGGGCGACTAGTGCAACATTAAGAGCCCCAGGCTCCCCTTCGAGCAATAGAGGTGAGCTGTTGAAAGAAATCGTTGAACCCAAAGTGGTGTTAAGGAAAACGCAAAAGGTAGAAGGGGGGAGGGGGGTGTCCTCGGCAACTCCTCTAGTGACACTGCAGCTCGCTCTTCAAAATCGATTGAAGACGGTTGTCATCCTCAAAGATAAAAATGTTGGCACGCCAGAGGAAGAGCCGTGGGGTGATGAGACAGAGGCGACACCAGCGCAGAAGGTTAAAGAGGCTCGAACTGAGATCGAGACAGCTGCAGAATCACTCAACGCTTTTGAAGAACATGTGGCAGCTGCTTCAAGGACAGTCGCGGCTTTGAATGCCCAGGCCGACGCATTGGGTGCAGTAATACTCAAAGATGAGCCTCTGGATGTCCAGATAGCGACAGCTGCAGCAGCACGAGTAGATGAGAAATGCGAAGAGATCCTCACTGAGGCAAAGAAAGCGAAAGCTGACGCGCTACGCATTAAGGTCGAAATCGATAAACAACTACAAATCGCACGAGCTGCTGTTGAGAAAGCTGAGTCGTCGTTAGCGCATATAGAGAAGTCAGATGAAGAAGCCACCAAAGCAGCAGTAGAATTATTGAAGGCAGCTGCTCAAAAAGCAATAGAAAGTGCAGGACAACTTTTGCAACGGCTGGCTTTGGTAGAAACTACAGCAGACGACACGAACCTAAAGGTTGCTGCGGCACTTAAAAAGTATTCCGGTCTTAAAGAACAAGCAATTGTAGTGGAAAAGGAAAAGGCTGCTGAAGAGCTGAAAAGAAAAGAGGGCGAAAAAGCCGAGAAAGAACGAATAGAATCCGTACGGGTGGCAGTAGCTGCAGCAACCGCAAAAGTCTCGAGCGTGCAAAAGGCGTTTGACCTTCGCCGTGAAAGCTCGATACTGGCTACGAGTGGTGCTGACGGGCGGATGGAGGAGATCGCACGGACCCGGCAATCGGTCGATGATTTTCTTAGGGAGTCAGCCCAATCTCTCGATGTTGATAAAGAGGCGCAAGCGTTGTTAGGAAATCTAACGCAAGTGAGGCAGAAATCAGGAGAAGTTCTCGAAGCCTTGAAGCGGGAAATCTCCGGAGTTCGAGTCCTTGAAGCTGAAGTTGCTGAAGCATTGAAAATCACTGAAGCCGCGGTTTTGGCTGGGCAGGCGGCGAAAGAGGCTGGCAATGATGCGGCAAAAATACGCTCCCTGGTGGATGCACTCCAGAAAGGAGTAAGCGAGATATCAAAGAGTCTGGAAGCGAAGATTGCATCAATAAACGATCTAACAATATTCGATCAACTGACGGCGCAGGTGGTCGAAAGAAAAGAAGCTGTTGCGCAAAAAAGAAAACTGGCCGAAGAAGCGGAACGAGAAAAAGCAGCGGCAGCGGCAGCGGAGGAGGTGCTTAGGGCGCAACAAGCAAAGGAAGC
>CAINFV010000095.1 GCA_903848235.1 Chlamydiia bacterium
ATCACGTTCTATCGTTCTCATGGGTTGTTTTTCAAAGTAATCACGCATGACGGCCCATTCTAAATCGAAATTCGTGCTGAAGATAATCTGTCCGGCAAAATTAACTCTACTCGTTACATCAGCGCAAAGATGTGAGGTGAAAATGCCATAAGTCGAAAAAAAGGTTTGATATTTCTCTTCGTCTCTCATCGAAAGATATCTAGAAGAAGATACAATATCGACAGCCTGCCCCAACACAGCATGGTAGAAGGCCAGCATTGCAATAATCGTCGATTTCCCCTCCCCAGTTTTAACCTGTGCAATTCGCCCTCTCACTTCCGCCGAAGGGTGCAATAGACCAAGTACTGCAATTACCTGGGTGTTGTACGGATAAATCCCGAACTCTTTTCGAATAGCCTCTCTAGCTATGGCAAGCAATAAAGCACTCTCAGAGGAAGAAAGAGGCCGTTTTCGTGCCAGAGCCTGAATGTGCTCAACTTTCGAAATAAGCTCATCTATTCTCAAAAACCGCAACTCCTGGCCACAGGCATACACTTGGGGATAGTCGTGAAAGACAGAGCCAATCTGTGCTTTCGTCAGTGGGTCCATCTGCATTGCAATGTCATCCAGCTCCTTCTCTGGACTTTGCATATCACTCATTTCAACCTTAATTTTTTCCAAAAAAACTTCAAGTTGAACGATCGAAATACGAGCGCAGAAGAGTCTTTGCAGTAACTCGTCTATCTTTCCACCCATCCCAGCAACAATTTTGATCTGGTGAAACACCCTGTAGAGGGCTGTATAGCTATGCACATGTTGATAACTTACTGGGTTTAAGAGCAGAAGGAAATCACCCCTTCCCAGTAGTCCCTTAAGAACCCTTAGCTCATCAACAACATCCTTCTTTGTTTTTTTCTCTGCCGCATCTCTTCTCCATTCTATTGCAGTAAAAATTCCATCAATTCTGAAGCGTTCAAGATCATCCAACCCGTCATCTGAAAAACACTTTTTTTCAAATAAATCTACAGCCCTCTCTTCAGCCCTATGGAGAACTGCCTGCAACTTTTCGACAGCTGCCCTAACAGTTAAGGACCCCTCATAAAATCCCGTGGCAATACCAATAACCTCCGCGTCGATTTTCTTTACAGCATTCAGCTGAGAGAAAAGCTGCAACATGAGCATTACGTCTTCAAAAGATTCACCTTCTAGGGCATAGCATGAAGGCTGAGAGATCAGTAAAAAGAAAAAAAGCCCTATCATGTCTTTGACTTTAGCAAGCACAAACAAAAACGACTCGATATCGAGCTGAGTCGCAACAGGCGCATCACGACCAAAAAGCCGATCGCAGATCTGAATGACCCGAGAAACATGTACAGGGTCAATAGCATAGATCGAAATTTTTTCTAGAACACATTTTTCTGTCGACAGCCTTTCTGGTGCTAAGAAAGGGAGTAATTCAAAGAAAAGACCTACTGCACATCCGGCCCCACGAAAAAACTGCTGTGTCCCAAACTTCATGTATTTGGCGGTTGTCAACTCACTATTTTCTCCAACAACGGCCGGTGACAGGGTGATAGGCTGTTGTTTTAATGTTTTCAAAGCAGCTATTGATGTAGATCTCGCCTGATTACGGGGTTTAGTGCTTTTGATATATGCCTCAAGCCACTCCTTCCCACCTTCGTCAAAGTAGGGGACATCATCTACTGAGGTTGGAAGCGTTCCTTTATCCCGTACCTTCTGAAAAGACAAAAAAAGACTTACTAATTCGGAAAACTCTTCTCGGCTATAGTACGCAGGA
>CAINFV010000096.1 GCA_903848235.1 Chlamydiia bacterium
ATAGCATTGATCTCTCCTCACCTATAGTTACCACTATGGGTGAGGAGAGATCAATGCTATGCCCTTCGCCGGCACTTCGCATATCGCGATCGCGAGTTTTGCAAAAGCCTCTGGACTTTAGCATTTTTGTGGCTTTAACGGGCCCGAGCTCCCTTTTTCAAAAGAGCTGCGCCGGTCATTTCTCTCTTGACATTCTATTGAATACTGCATAGCCTCTGCCCAGGGATCTTCCCGTCTGCCCTCATGCGAGGGCGGGAGAATGATGAGACTAACTGTATGTCCATAGTCCATGCTTTTATACCTGTCCTTATCCCAGCCATTGAGATCTTTGCTATCGCTTTTGTTCTCTATCACCTACTGTCGTTCTTTTGGAATACACGGGCTATGGATCTCGCTGCTGGGACACTAGTCTTTTTAGTCTTTTTTTCCCTTGCAAACTGGCTGAACTTCCCTGTGCTTCAGACCATCATGAGGTACTTCGTCAACGCTGCTGTCATCGGGCTCCTTATCATCTTCCAGCCTGAACTTCGAGTGGCTCTGTCGAAGTTGAGCATGAAAGGAAAGAAATACGAGAAGCTTACAGAATTTGATAAGTTCCTCGATGGCCTGTGCAACTCTGTCTATCGAATGTCAGAGAGACGTATTGGCGCTATCATCATCCTCGAAAATCAAGACTCTCTAGATGAATATGCAGCAAAAGCTGTTCTTCTGAATGCGCATTTTTCTTCGGAATTGGTCGAATCGATCTTCATGAATTCATCGCCGCTCCATGACGGCGCAGTTATTGTCCGAGGCACGACAGTGTTAGCTGCAGCCGTTATCTTACCTCTGGCGGATGATACCTCTCAGATCACGCGTTCTATGGGAACGCGCCATCGTGCAGGGCTTGGAATTACACAGCATTCAGATGCGTTGAGCATTGTTGTGTCGGAAGAGACCGGGAAGGTCTCTATTGCACGTGAGGGGATTATGACACGTGGGGTCCGTGCTGATCGATTTAAAGGAGTGCTGCGAAGTCTCTTTACCCCGCAGGAAGAGAGCTCAACAGTTCGGTCGAGATTGCAAAAGTGGTTAGGGGCATGGAGACATTCTTAAAAAACATATTCGTTCAGAATTGGCAGAGGAAGCTGATCTCTGTCCTTGCTGCTATTGTCATCTGGACTATTGTGAGTTCCTCGATTACCTCTACCCGTGTGTTCACACGCATCCCTGTGCGTATCGTCAACCTTCCTGCCAACAAAACGATCCATGGCCTGATGCCTGATGGTTTTCTCGATAAACGGATTACTGTGACGCTGACAGGGGCAAAGGATGTGATCGAGCGATTGGGGCCACAGGACTTTGAAGTGGTCATCGACGCCTCTGACAATGGCAATGAATGGGTTGCCAAGATCACCAAGAACAATCTCCTCTGCTTCAACCCTGATATCCACCTTGTCCATGCAGTGCGGCAGCTCAGCCATTCTGAGCTTGTGATACGGTTGTGTCCACTTGTTACACAAAAGATACCGATCTTTGTTCGTCTGCCAAAGGGAGAGGCTCCCGAAGGCTATCAGTTTCTCGATGTGTGGCCGCAAAAACTCTACCATCTCATCTCTGGCCCTGAAGAGGATGTCAAACAGCTTCAGGAAGAAGGGCTTGAGCTGACCTTTGATCTTTCTTTGATTACTCCAGAACAGCTGGATGCTCTAAAAGGGGAGGGCCCTGGAGAGGATGAGGTGAGCTTTTTTATCCCAGAAGCATGGAAAAAGGTGCGCATTCCTTTTCTCCACGATGCTATCCAGCCTATCAATGGTCAAGAGGCTCGGCAACTGAGAATAGACTTTCTTCATAAAACTGAACTTCCCGTCGACGGGTCGATTCCTCTCAAGATCTTTTACCCCATTGCACTGCTCAAAACCCTCAATCCATCGACGCTGGTCCTAAAGCCCAATGAACTTGTCAAAAAGGATTTTGGCGTCTCCTATATCGATCAGCGGCTGTATGTCAATGCTGTCAGTCGTCTCTTCCTCGATATTGTGCGTGATCGATTAGAAATAGTGGTTGTCCCTGTGCCGAAAGACTCAGGGATTTCCTTTCTCTGGGATGTCCAATTCATCGATCCACATCAGCTCGAAGAGGCGTATGTGACGATTGCTCTTTCCAGTGAATTTGAGGGGGACTCACATCTAGGAAGTGCTAAAGCTGTTCGACAGCATCTGATAGAGCGTGAAAAATATCTGCGCGCTCGCTTTCAGGAGTATGTGCGATCTTTTCAGCTATACAGGGCTAAAGATATTCCTCTTGCCTTGAATATCTCCCTCGACAGTGATGGGAACATCGTCGTCGAAGAGCCTTCTTTATGAAGCCCTTGAGGATTGCTCTGCTAAAAAGCACGCTCCATGCGTCAGGAGGGCTTGAAAAATACTGTCTGCGCATCACTAATGCGCTCTTGCAACGAGGGCATGAGGTCACGATTCTGACTTCTTCTTCGCGTCATGACCTGCCGATGACGAAAGTCTGTCGCCGCCTCAAGCCATCAGCTCTCAACCTTGTCTGGTTTGACTACCACTGCCGACGGTATTTGAAGACACATACCTTTGATGTCATCTTTGGCTTTGACCGTCATTTTCTCCCTCTCACCCATTACAGAGCTGGCAATGGCTGCCATGCTGCCTATCTTGCTCGCCGTGCCAAAGAATCGTCGTTTTTAAAGAAGCTCTCCCTCCGTATCAATCCGCTTCATTATCTCACGCTTCTATCAGAGCGGTATACCTTTGAGAAGACACCTCCTGCCGCAATTATTTGTAACTCCCATCTCGTCGAGCGAGAGCTTCTGCACTATTACCCGCAGATCCCCCTCTCCAACCTCGTTGTCATCCATAACGGTGTTGAGTGGCATGACTTTGAGCCTCACTTTCAGGAGAAGATTGCCTCTCCGAAAGACCCGACAGCTCCTCCGCACCTGTTGTTTATAGGGCATGAATGGGAGCGGAAGGGGCTGGATCGACTTCTATTAGCGCTCAGTCTCATTAGGGAGCTTCCATTTCATCTTACAGCGGTTGGTAGAGAGCGCCATCCTCAGCGCTTTGAAACGTTAGCGAAGGCCCTTCATATCCATGAAAAAGTGACCTTTATACCCACAGCTCAAGCCTCTCTTCCCTACTACAAGGCAGCGCAGATTGCTCTTATCCCTTCGCGATATGATCCCTTTGCGAACGTGACCCTCGAAGCGCTTGCCATGGGGCTTTTTGTCGTCACCACAGCGGCAAATGGGGGCTCTGAGGCGATCACTCCAAATCTCAATGGCGTGGTGCTGGATGAAGAATGCTCTGCTGCTGATTTGAGCCAAGCTATTGCCGCTGCGCTGCCTCGCTGTCAGGATCCAAAGCTTCCCGTTGCTATCCGTGATAGTGTTCGAGGGTATGACTTTTCGCAGAAACTTGAAGAGTATATTTCACTCATCGAAGGAAAATAGTTTTTTCCCCATCTCCAGATACGACGGTCCACGCGCTTTGATAAAAGCACCTCCAAGGCAGCTTTGGCCATCATAAAAGACAACGGCTTGCTGAGGGGTGATGGCACGCTGCGGGGTGTCAAAAGAGACGATTAAAGTGTCTGCCTCGCCTTGTCGTACAACGCAGTGCTGATCTGGCTGGCGATATCGGATTTTGGCTGTGCAGCGCACGGGAAGAGCAGGGGGTTCTCCTCGTATCCAGTGTGCCTCTTTTGCGGTGAGCTCATCGGCAAAGAGGCTTGGGTGTTGGGCTCCTTGTACGATGATCAGCTGGTTTGATGCTACATCCTTTCCTGCCACAAACCACGCCTCTCCATCTCCTCCGATGCCGAGTCCTTTCCGCTGGCCAATGGTGTAGTAAGGCAGGCCGCAGTGCTTTCCGAGGAAGCGCCCTTCTGGAGTTCTCATGTCGCCAGGAGTGTTTCCTAGATACGGTTTCAAAAAGTCTTTAAACTTCCTCTCTCCAATGAAGCAGATTCCCGTGCTGTCTTTCTTATCAGCAACGGGCAATGACAGCGCTCTGGCGATCTTCCTCACCTCAAGTTTATTCAGGTGTGAGAGGGGAAAGATCGTCTTACTGAGTGAGGCTTGTGTTGCAGTGTAAAGAAAATAGGTTTGATCTTTCGTTGAGTCTAAAGCGCGTTCGAGCAGAAATCCTTCAGGAGTAGATCTATTAGAGGCGTAGTGGCCTGTTGCTAAGGCAGCACCTCCAATGCCAAGTGCTTTATCAAGAAGCTTTTTAAACTTGACCTCTCGATTGCAGAGGACATCAGGGTTTGGGGTGAGTCCTTCTTTCAGCTCCTGTAAGAAGTGCTCAAACACCTCTTCCCAATATTCTTTCGTAAAGTTGACGGTATAGAAGGGGATGCCGATGACCTTTGCCACTTGGGCGACGTCGCGAGCGTCAGCTTCTGCAGGGCATGCGTCACCGGACTCTTCTTCCCAATTCTTCATAAACAGGCCGACGACGTCATACCCTTTGGCTTTGAGAAGCGCGGCAGAGACGGCGGAGTCAACACCCCCTGACATGCCAACGACGATGCGCCCCTGATCGATGTGGGAGTGAACCTGCTCGAGTGCTGAGTCAATTTCTTGAGAATACATCGCTGTACGATCCCTTTAGGGCTGGGGGCTTTGTTGGCGTCGGCGCAGCTCTTCTGCTCCTTCCTGCACGAGGCCTCCTATGACCCGTAACATCACAATTCTCATCATTCCGAGAAGATTAGTCGGTCTGGGACCGACTTGCTCTCTGTAGTCCAATCCAAGAGCCGCTTGACGCTCCCTATTCTCTACCCATATGAGAGATAATAGATCGGCCGTCGCGTGAACGGTTATTTGTTCTACTTCAGCAGTGGGCCTGTTGTCTAATTGAGGAAGTTGAAATCGCATGACCATCCTGGTGGCCTGCCCATGTCTTTCCAAAAAGGATATCTGCTGTCGAAGACTCTCTTCTTCTGAGACCACGTGGGCTTCCGAATCTGGGAGGGGTGCGTGAGCTTTGTGCATGGTTTTCAAGTGGGCATCTGCCTCATCCATTGTTTTCTGTTGCTGCTCGATGTATGTCTGCCCGGCCTTTTCGTCTTTTTCCAACAGCTCAAGCTGTTGTATCTTAGCGGCTATGCGGTCTCGAATGATCGAACGAAATTCTTCGAAATTTTCGCGTGTGGCGTACATCTCTGGCTCTTTGAGCATCTCTGTTAGATCTTCGATGCAGCCAGAGATTCCATCATGACCCGGTTCAAGTTTGGGAGTAGTTTCGCATGAGGTAAGGAGAGGGCGCAACGCCGATGCAAAAAGAGAAAATGTTCTTTGATCCTGAATTTGGACGGCGCGAAGCTTGTCATTGATAAGCTCGACATATTGTGTGCGCTCTCGTTCTGAGAAATGGGCGGCACATGCGGCTGCGGCTTGCATATTGTTTTTCTCCAAATTTTATGTGGCTATTATTTTTTTCATAAAACCGTTGTGAACAAATTTATAGCATAATGCAATAGTTGTCTCTCCATATTGTTGGTGCAATTTAGACTTTTCAGTTTTGTGTAACACCGACTTTGCAAATTCGGGGGAACTCCTTATCCATAAGTCACAAATGGGCTAGCACCAAACAACATGTCTTGCAATCCTGGTTGGGAATATTTGAATCATCGAGAACATAGAGAGAGAATTATGGTCTCATGCGACGCAATCCATACCTTCACTGGACTTTATTACTTTCCTGGAGCGACCGATTAAGTTCAGAGGATGAGAAAATTTTGCTGACAAAAAGGTAGAGTCTGACAAAAAATTTCGTGACTTTCTGAAAAAAGGACATGATATGCAGACTCTGCCTGAGGCAATTGTATCAATCATCAGATCTTTTTCCAGCTTATTTTCTCGCTCCGTTTTCTCTCACCCTGCTGTAAACCAGGGTTGTAAGGGTGGTCTCTTCTATTGAGAGACAACTTTTCTCAACAGCCTCGTGTCGCAATAACCGAGCATAGCCAAAAGCACAATAAGCCAATTTTTTCATTTACGAAGGATATAGAAGAGAAAAACAACCCTGCATTTTCAAGATTTCATCTTGAAAATGCAGGGTCTTTGCGATACAATACGACATAAAGTGACAAAAGGAATAGTTGTATGTATATACACCGCACCTTAGAAAAAGCCCTCAAAGAGGCGTTGGAGCAATTTCCAGTTGTGCTTGTCACCGGTCCACGGCAGTCAGGAAAAACAACTTTTTTGCAGCATAGCTTAAAAGAATATAATTACGTCACTTTTGACGACATCCTGCTACGCAATTTAGCTGAATCTGATCCTGTTCTCTTTCTAAAGACGTATGCCCCTCCTCTTATTTTGGATGAGATTCAGTATATTCCTTCCTTGCTTTCGCATATTAAAATGATCGTTGATGCAGATAGACGAAAGTATGGGCAGTACGTGCTCACGGGTTCTCAGATTTTCCCCCTCATGAAAGGTGTTTCGGAATCCTTAGCTGGTAGAATTGCTATTTTTCAACTATTTCCCTTGAGCTGGAAAGAGCTCCACTCTTTAAATCTGTTAGATGAAAAAACCGTTTTAGAGAACATGTTGAAGGGATTTTATCCGGAATTTCAAGTCCAACCAAACCTGAATCCTAAATTTTGGCATAGTGCGTATCTTTCAACGTATCTAGAACGAGATCTGAGATTGATGAGAAATATTCAGAATCTTGGGCAATTTCAACAGTTCCTTGTGTTGCTTGCGGCTCGAGCGGGACAAATCTTGAATCTCAGTGAAGTTGGAAAAGAATGTGGCATTTCTCAGACAACCGCCAAAGATTGGCTCACGCTTCTCCAGGCAACCTCAATTGTTTATCTTCTCGAGCCCTATGCAAAAAACATGACAAAACGGGTCGTGAAGTCCCCCAAGCTTTTCTTTGCCGATACCGGGCTTCTCTGCTATCTTTTTCGCATCGAAAGCGTTGATCAGTTGGTTCACTCTCCGTTTAGAGGCCACATTTTTGAAAATATGGTAATCATGGAGGTAGTAAAATGCTTTGCTGGAAGGGGAGAAAGAGCTCCGTGTTATTTTTACAGGACCTCATCTGGTCTTGAAATTGATCTACTTCTAGATCATGGTGATCATCTCAGTGCTTATGAGATCAAATTTTCATCGACACCGACGATTGGGATGGCAAAATCGCTGATTCAATTCAAAAACGAATATCCAGTCAAACATGCCGCACTTTTAACGCTCTGTTCAAAGCACCTGCCATTTTCGCATGGTGTTTCTTCGGAACATTGGAGCAAAATCAGCTCGTTTTTGTTATAAGTAAGGGTTAGCAACTGCTCCATAAAGTCCAGTGTATACCTCTTCTTGTTCAAGAATCGGATTTCACGCTTAGAAAAAGTCCGCAGATTCGATTGGCAAAAACAGACCCGCTACTAGAAGTAGGGGTTGTTTTTACCGACTCGAAGATGCGGAATTTTTTCGATGGCTGGTATGCGACTTTCAATTGGAAGCGGTATGCATTCCCTTAACGCACAACTGCTTTCTTCCGTGATTTCTTTCCTTTGTTGCCAAAGGAATCGAGTTCAGACAGATCATGCCGGGTTTTGATTACCAGCTGTTCTAATGGCCGCGATGGTTCTTTGCGCTGCATAGCTAATCGATTCAGGTCCATTTCGAGCTGGCTGAGGAGGTGGAGGACAGCGTCTACTTCCCCCTTATGGCAGGCGTTGCGAGCCTGGGGTTGATATAAGGATATCAAGCCGACGACCCCGTCTTTCTCTGTCATATCTAATGAAGAGGTTCTCACTCTCATCTCATTGAAAAAGTGATTGAGCCGTTCCATGAACTTGTCTTCAGAGTTTTTGAAGTTCTCCTTCGCTTTTCGAACCTGACTTTTTAGGTCTTTTGGAAGCTCATCAAAGTGTCCCCATTCTTCGATCACCGTTCCGATGGTAATCCCCAGTTCAGGGTGTAAGATTCGAGGAGATTTGAGATTCGAGGCTGAGACAAAGGTCTTTGCTATCGATACCGATTCATTCCACTCGCCAGCGATAAGTCCAAAATGATTCGTATAATCCTCTTGCCGCATTCTTCGAAAAGCCATTACAAGGTCAGTCATCTGTAGCTGGCTTGGCATTGGCTCTATCCCAAGTCGGCCTTTTGCTAGTTGGGAGGCATTGACAAACAACGATTCGCAAAAAAGAACGGGGTTGAATTCTACTATCGGCGTGGTCATGGTCACTCTCCTTAGGTCAAAAAAAAACATCAACCCCAGAAGTACCACTACCATCTATTTTTTTTCACGATATTCTGAAGGGCGGGTCAAATTTTTGAAGGAATGGATAGGTAGCCGGCTGCATTCATCATTGTCAGAATTGTATGTTTTCAGTAACGATACCTGTAGTTGTACTAGTGCGATATAGAGGTGGCGATCCTCTCTTTTTTCAGGTTATGAACTTTAGATCAAAGGAGTAAGTAGTAGTTCTTCATGGGCTCCCTTTCAGGGTTGTTTTTGTGGAAGAACACTCTACATACCAGATGAGAACACGTACCAAAATTATCTGTACGATTGGCCCTTCGGTGAACAGTGTGGAGAGCATGATTCAGCTGATTCAGAATGGGATGGATGTTGCGCGGCTGAACTTTAGCCACGGAACGCACGAGGAACATCGAAGTACTATCGAAAAGCTCAAAGAGGCTCGCAAACGCTGTTCTCGTCCTCTCGGAATCATGATAGACACGAAGGGGCCGGAGATCAGGACAGGAGCTGTCATGGAAGGCGGCATTCTAGTACGGCAAGGCAGTCGCCTTACCCTGGTGAAAGATTCTGTCGAAGGGAATGAAGAGGTGTTAACCGTTCGCCCTGGCGTGGTGTTAGATTTCCTGAAAATAGGAACGCCTATTCTCATCGACAATGGATATATCCAATCTCATGTTGTTGAAGTGACGCCGCAAGGCGTGGTCGTCGAGTTTGATAATGCCGGGACGATCCTCTCGTCGAAAGGGGTAAATATCCCAACGATTGAAGTCCCTCTTCCGACACTGACGGAGAAAGATATTGCTGATATTCATTTTGGCTGTGAGGAAGGTGCTGAGATTATCGCCGCATCGTTCATTCGAAATGCTGAAAACGTGCTGGAAATTAAACGATTGCTGTCGAAGTTCAAACGTCCTGACATGCAGGTGCTGGCAAAAATAGAAAGCACGGAAGGCGTTCATAATTTCGAGAGCATCCTTCAAGTGGCGGACGGCATCATGGTCGCACGGGGAGATCTTGGCGTAGAAGTGCCGTTAAGCCAAGTCCCACGCCTTCAAAAAATGATGATCCGCAAGTGTAACTTTGTCGGGAAGCCTGTCGTGACGGCCACACAGATGCTTGAGTCGATGATGAACAATCCGCGGCCTACAAGAGCTGAAGTATCCGACGTTGCCAATGCGATCTATGATGGCACATCGGCGGTGATGCTTTCTGGTGAGACAGCAGTGGGAAGCTATCCTCAAGAGACCGTCAGTATCATGCGGCGTATCATTTCAGAGGCAGAGCAGGATTTTGACTATCGTTCATTTTTTGAAACTCATGCAAAAATGACCTATCATGACATCCCATCGGCTCTCACCCTTGCCAGTGTAAAAACAGCATATAGCCTCGAAGCAAAGGCTATTTTTACATTCTCTCATAGCGGATCTACAGCGCGCCTTCTCGCCCGCCTTAAGCCAAAGATGCCAATCGTTGCACTGACAACTGATGAGGCGACCTACAACCAGCTGGCACTGTCGTGGGGTGTCATTCCTGTCTTATGTGACAAGCCATGTGCGAGTGTTGACGAAGCGTTTCAGTACGCTAGCCAATGTGGGTTAGCACTTGGCATTGTCACCTATGGCGATCTTGTGGTTTTGACTGCTGGCTCACCATTATGGGTGCCAGGGACTAGCAACACCATTCTTGTCGATAGTATAGGAGATGTCCTGGTACGAGGGGCTCATGGTGTCGGCGAGAGGGTCCATGGTGTCGTGGCCTTTGTGCCCAGTGTTAATGGCGGCAAGCCCTATGCCGTTCGCGGCTGTATCGTTGTGCTCTCTTCTTTTGACGAGAGCTTTACCCCTCTTATCCACGAAGCTGCGGGTATTATTCTCCAGAACGCCCCTGATGACACCTGCTCTGAACCTCTGTTATTAGAAGCCTGTCAGCGTGAAGGGAAAACAGCGATCACTGGTGTAGATGGAGCGTTTCGAATTCTGAGGGAAAAACAGCTCATTACGTTAGATCCGTACAAGGCCATCGTGTATAAAGGCGTGGTACGATAGAAACGATCTGCAAAGAATGGATAGGATAATCATGACACGCCTTCGCTTTTTCATAGATGTTGATGGATTTACAGTTGGTGAAACGGTTTTTTTGGAAGGCGCTGAGTTCCATCATCTACGAGGCGTGGTGCGGATTGCTGAAGGAGAAGAGGTTTTTCTCGTCAACGGCAGGGGCTGGGTTGCCAAGGGCACTGTGGAAGCTGTTGAGCGGCATCGATGTGTCATCCGTATTCTTTCTTCAGAGCATACTCAAGCGCCGTCAGCCAAGCTCTTTTTAGGGGTAAGCCTTCTTCGGCCAAATCACCTAGACTTTGCCATTGAGAAGGGGTGCGAAGTTGGAGTTGATCAGTTTGTTCTCTTCCCGGCTGATAAATCAGAGAGGAAAGAGAGCTCTCCTGCACTGCGCCGCCGCCTCGACTCAATCATCACAGCTGCTATGAAGCAATCAGGACGGGTCTTCCGCCCAGAAGTACAAGAGGCGTCGTCACTTAAAGAGGCTCTTCTTCTGCTTCCCTCTCCCCGCCTGTTCGCAGACCTTCATGAAGGAGCAGTCCTCCTTTCGAAGCGGTTAGAAGAGCTTTCCAAGGAGAATCCGCTTTCTCTTTTGATTGGGCCAGAGAGCGGGTGGAGTGATGATGAGAGAAAACTCCTTCTCGTAGAAGGGCCTCCCGTTCTTCTTCATACAAACGTCCTTCGAGCAGAGACGGCAGCCATCGTTGCAGCATATACAGCTTCACTCTGGTTTCAATCCTAAGCATAAAATCGGTTTTTCGGGTATGCTCGTGCTTTTTGCGAGCTTTTTGCAGCAAGCAAGGTTCTTATAACTAACATACGGTCTATTTCCCAATGACGCTTGATCCATATAAACAACGAGAACTTGTTTTTCTCCTCCTGTATAGCTTTGATATGGGACAAGACATCCTATCGAGTGATATTGTTGAGCTTGTGAAAGACGAATGTAAGGTAGCGAAAAAATACGTCGTTGAGGCGAGAGGGCGTGTAGAAACGATACTCAAAGTACGAGAAGCATGTGATACGCTGATCGCGAAGGTGTGCACAGACTATAAGATTGAGCGTATTCAAAGTGTGGAGAGAAATATCATACGGCTGGCGATTTTTGAATTAATTCTTGAGCAAGAGCTCCCTCCAAAGGTCGTTTTTGCTGAAGCAAAGAGGCTCGCTAAAAAATTTTCTACAGAAGAGTCGTCCAACTTTGTCCATGCACTTTTAGCCGCTGCTTCTACGCTGTCCGGCATGTCCGTTGAAGGCGAGGCACCGGATCTTAAAGAGGCCTATCAAGTTCTGAGCGAAGCGATCGAAAAAAGCTGAGCCGTCGGCTCTCTTACTGCGGAGGCACACTGAAGAATATATGGGATTTCTCGATCGGTGTATGAGTGATGTGCCTCTTTCGACACTCTCTACCTTTGGGATAGGAGGTCGTGCGAAATGGCTGTTTCGAGCAGAGCGAGCCGAAGATCTCCAAGATGCCTTGCGTTTTGTCATGAGGGAACACTATCCCTTCCTTGTTGTAGGCCGTGGGTCGAACTGTCTTTTTCCTGATGAAGGATTTTCTGGCCTCGTAATTCATAATCGTGTAGAGACTCTCAAAGATGTGGGTGACGGCTGTTTTGAGGTAAGCGGCGGGTATAGTTTCCCTGCCCTTGGTGTAAAGACGGCGCGAGAGGGGTGGGGCGGCCTTGAGTTTGCCGGCGGGATTCCAGGCAGTGTTGGTGGAGCTGTGTTTATGAACGCAGGCGCCAATCAGCAGCAGATAGCAGACACAGTGGCATGGGTTGACTATGTTGACGAGGCAGGTGACATTATCCGTCTGAAACGAGAGGGTTTGGCGTTTGCATATCGATCTTCTTCATTTCAAGGCCGACGAGGCGTGATAGCGGCAGTAGGAGTTCAGCTGAAACGAGATGAAGGAGCCGCTTTCAGGCAACAAGAGATGGTTGCATATCGAAAGAAAACTCAGCCGTATCATGATCGATCAGCAGGCTGTGTCTTTCGGAATCCAGCTGGCGCCTCTGCTGGACGGCTTATCGAAGAGGTTGGCCTGAAGGGGAAGAGAATTGGGGGCGCCGAAGTGTCTCCCGTTCATGCGAATTTTATTGTGAACCGAGAAAAAGCCACGGCGCACGATGTCATTGCCCTTATGAACCACGTTCGTGATGTCGTTGCGCAGAGAAAAGGGGTGTGGTTGGAAAGCGAGATTCGTTGTATTGCATCAACCGTCGAATAAGAGGTGACTTTTGGACAGAAAAGTGGATCTTCATTGTCACAGCCTGTATTCGGATGGGACGTACACTCCTCGGCAACTTGTAGACCTTGCTCTACAGATGAGTTTTAGCGGCCTTTCGATCACGGATCACGACACTATAGAAGCCTTTGATGAAGCATATCCATATGCTACCGAGAAGGGGTTGATTTTTTTGCCTGGTGTTGAGATCTCTTCGAAGTTTCGTGACGAGCCGGTCCATATTCTTGGCTATTCCTTCGACCCCCATGCACAGAGTCTGATTGACTTTTGCAAACAGCATAGGGAGCGTCGTGAGATCCGAAATCAAATGATGTTAGAGAAGCTTTCCCGTGCCGGGATGACGGTTACGATGGAAGAGGTGAAGGCTCTCTCGCCACATGCGACGACCTATGGCCGCCCCCATATCGCCCTTGCTATGATGCAACGGGGGTATGTCGAAGACATTTCCTTTGCCTTCCGCCACTATCTGGGTTCTGGACGAAGCTGTTATGTAGAAGGCGATAAGTGGACGGTACAAGAGGCGATAGGAGCTATTCATACAGCACGTGGAAAGGCTGTCCTGGCCCATCCGCAGCTTCTCAAAGCCCGCTCTCCGATCGAAGACCTGCTGGCCCTTCCTTTTGATGGGATCGAAGCCTATTATGCTTCGATGAATGCTGATGTGAATCGCCGCTGGTGTGAGATCGCACAACGACATGGATTGTTTGTGACAGGGGGATCTGACTTTCACGGAAAGGTGAAGCCTGAGAGTCGTTTTGGCTCTTCATGGGCACCTGAGGGGACCATTCAACTCCTCCAACAACATTTTCTTTCTTTGTGAATAGCATGGAAGCTCTGCACTATAACGACGTTGTGCGTTGGCTCTTTTCCAAACATCGCTCTGCAGGGGTTCTGCTAGGGCTAGAACGCATGAAGAGAGCCTGTCGCCAACTTGGAAATCCGGAAGAGACTCTTCGCTGTGTTCATGTCGCGGGCACCAATGGCAAGGGATCGGTGTGCACTAAGATGGCAAAGGCCTTTGAGCTGGCTGGATATATCACAGGGCTGTTCACCTCTCCTCACATCAGCTCATTTCGAGAGCGGTTTGAGGTTCACAACATGTGCATCAGCGAAGAGGAGGTCGTAGAGGGCATTGCTACCATTCGAAGGAAGTGCTCTGACGATCTTACATTTTTCGAGATCACTACCCTGCTGGCGTTCTTATGGTTTCAAAAGATGGGCGTCCAGATGGCTGTTCTTGAAACAGGCCTTGGCGGCAGGCTGGATGCTACTAATGTATGTCACCCTGAGCTGACTGTCATTACCTCCATTAGCTTCGACCATATGAACTATCTAGGAAATACCCTTGAGGCGATTACAGCTGAGAAGGCTGGGATTATCAAAGAGAAGGTGTCTGTCGTCATTGGGCCTAGGGTTCCTGTTGAAATTGTGCGTCATGAGGCACTGCTGCATCAAGCCGCCCTCTTCATTGTGGAAGGATCGTTTACTGACTTTGACGCTGAAAATTCAGCCATTGCTGCCGAGGCTCTTAATCTTCTCAATATGCCCTCTCGATATATTGCTGAAGCTATTTGCTTTAGGCCTTCATGTCGCTTTCAGGAAGTACCGACGGATCTGGTTTTGCAAAAATGGGGGAGGGCTCCTCTGGCTCTGATTCTGGATGTGGCTCATAATCCAGATGGCATGGAGCGGCTTGTCATGAAGGCCAAGGGGGCATTCATGAGCTCTCCGTTGTGTATTCTCCTAGCAGTATCGCAGGACAAAGATGTTTCGGAGATGATAGAGAGTCTGCGAGGCGCTGCAGCAGCTATTATCTGTACGGAGGCTTTGTCGCCCCGTGCGATGCCTGCTGCTGCACTTGCAGATATTGTGAGAAAGAAAAGTGATGATATCCAGGTGATGGAGAATTCTGACTTGAAAGAGGCTCTCTCTCTCGCTCTTGATTTTTCTGCATCCCATCAGCTCCCTCTCATTGCTACCGGAACTTTTTTCTTTATGAGCGCCGTCCTCCAGGCTCTTGGTTTTGATGAGACTGTAGATCAGCTCGAGCTAAATTGTTCTCACCACAATATTCCCCATTTCTTATAAAAGGGGATTCTGAACGGTAAAGCCGGAGGAGGAAGAGGAGAATGGATATGCTTTTGATCGGACAGTGGATTCTTTTTGGCATTGTGGTGCTTCTTGGAGTTGTCTTGCTCTGGAAGGCTGCAGGCTACTTGTTGAAGCTTGTATGCATCCTTGTTGTGGCTGTCATCATAGTGTATGGGCTACACCGCTATTCTTTATTGCCAGAACCGGCCCAGAAATACATTGACGAGCTTGTTTCGCAGGATACTGCTCAGAAGGTAAAGGGCTGGATGCATCAGAAGTGCCAGGACGAAAATGGAGAAAAAACGACTCAGGATGATAAAGAATCTAATTCCTAGTTGTTGACATTTTCCGTCACCGGTATACTGGTGCCACTTTTGGGGGTATTAGCTCAGTTGGTTAGAGCGCCACGTTGACATCGTGGAGGTCGGCTGTTCGAGCCAGCCATACCCCAATTGGGTTGACGTCAGTCAGCCACACCCCTCCCTAAAGGGAGAGGCTTGAGGGGAGAAATCTCCAAGGGCGGTTGACCAGACCCCTCGGGAATCCGAGGAGACGCTTTTGTGGAATGGCAAGGGGAACCTTGCCGAAATAGGTACTCAGGGATGCGTTGCCAGTCCCGGACTGTGCGGTAGATGTTCATTCTATAGAGAGGTGACTTTCTGAAGGATGTCTACAAAAACCCACAAAAGACAAGGTCGAGGCGAACGTTATTCAGGTCCTTACGGGCATTTTGGGAGGGGAAACCCTCCCATTTTTAGCACTTAACTTAGGGAGCGAGGCTTCCTCCATGACCTAAAGGTCACGGTCTTTAGCCTCGTCGAATTGATGAAAGTACAGCAGAGGGAAAAAAGCTCTTGAGAGTAAACCACGAGATTCGAGCTCCACGAGTGCGTGTTATCAATGAGGCTGGGGAGCAACTTGGTGTGCTCACCCATCACGAGGCGATGACATTAGCCCGAGATTCAGGGCTTGACCTTGTTGAAGTAGTTTCGACGTCAGTTCCTCCTGTGTGCAAGATCATTGACTACGGGAAGTTTCGGTACGATCAGACAAAACGCGAACGAGAAAGCCGAAAAGCTCAACACCAGGTGAAAGTCAAAGAGGTCAAGATTGGACCGAATATCTCCGAACATGACTTGATGGTTAAAGTGCGTCAAGCGCGAGATTTTCTCGATAAGGGGAATAAGGTCAAAGTTTCTTGTCAATTTCGAGGAAGAGAGATCACTCATCCCGAAGTTGGTGAGAAATTGATGATGCGTGTCGTCCAAGAGCTGGAAGATGTATCGATAGTTGAAGCTATGCCGAAGTTTTTAGGAAAGCTTTTGGGATTGGTGCTCGCTCCATCTGGGAAAAAGAAAAAGGTCGGTCCTTAACCCGAAGTTCTTTCTTTTCCTTGCCTGATACCAGGGCTGCAGGATAAGATATTTAGCTTAGATGTATTACCCGTTATACGACAGACGGGAAAAGCATTGATTATTAGAAATCGTTTCTGGTGATCAGACCACCGGCGGGAAGGGTGCCGAAAGCCGAAGAATGGTTACCGTGAAAAGGAGATGATTGCTGTGCCAAAAATGAAGACTGTAAAGGCCATCAAGGCAAGATTTCGTGTCACAGGGACAGGGAAATTAAAGCGAAGTCGCGCCGGAAAGCGCCACTTGCTTGCAGGAAAGAGTCAAAAACGTAAACGTCAATTGAGACAACCGGCAATTGCCGATCATGCTCATGAAAAGGTGTACTCCCTTCTCATGGGAGTTTAATTCGGAAGGGAAGCGAGGGAGATAAGACATGGTTAGAGCGACAAATTCAGTGGCGTCCCACAAGCGCAGAAAACGGATGATGAAGCTGGCAAAAGGGTTCTGGGGCGACCGGAAGAACCACTTACGGCTTACCTCCGATGCTGTAGCAAAGGCACTCTCAGATAACTATAAGCACAGAAAACTGCGAAAAAGAGAGTTTCGAAGCCTATGGGTGACGCGGTTGAGCGTTGCTTCAAAGATGCATGGATTGTCCTATAGTTCATTTATCGATGCTTTGAAAAAAGCAGGGTGCCTACTCAATCGTAAGATTCTCTCAGAGATGGCAATTCACGATCCTAAGGATTTTGCTGCTGTCGTCAGTCAGGTCAAGCCGCACGCTGTTGTGGTATAAGGCCTTTTAGATAATCCTTGATGTTGTTAGCAGCATCAAGGGTTTTTTCTTTTTTTTCTGCTCATTTTTTTGCTTTCTTATGACTTCGACTTTGCTCAATTTTTGGACTCTTCTACGACCCCGAAAAACAGTCCCTAAGCGGTTGGTTGGGATACGGTTGCGACATTGGTCTGGTTCAGAGCCTCAACTTCTACATCGACGATGAGGAGAGAATTGGGCGCGACGTGGCCGAAGAGCGCATAGCCGAGCTCTGGGTGGATGTAGAGCTGTCGCCGCTCACCCTCTCGCATCCCCTCTACTCCCTTTGCAAAGCCAGGAATTGTTTCGTCAAGAGGTACCGTATGCGGTCCCATCCCTTTGCGTGTAGTAGCAATCGTTTCGCCATCCAGGGTCCAAACACTGTAGTGTAAGAGGGGAGAGCTACCTCCCTGAACAGAGGCGGTCCCGCGACCTTCTTGAAGCACCTCGTAAAGTATCATGCCTCTCTCAAGGGCGTGTATAGTTGGCTTGAGGGCGACTTTTTGTAAAAATGAGCGCGCATCCTCAAGATTCTTCTGTGCTTCAGCCTCAAACAATTTGACGGCCACGCTGAATGAATTCCCACTCCCATCGAGCATTGCAATAGCTGCTTTCCCAGAAGCATAGTCTTCGATTCCCTCAATGACGGCCCGAAGATCGATCCATTCTGCATTCTCGTGGAGGTCCTGTGCAATTCTGTATCCTTCTCTTCGAGAGAATTGGCGTGTAATATTCTTCATCTCTGACGAGGCTTGTACAAGGACCAGCTCTTGATCTTCGGAATATCCACAGATAGAGCTAAGAACAAAAACAAGAATCCAGCATCTCATTGGGCCCCCACAGACTCAAAAAACTTCTCCAGGACTTTTTCTAGAATTTTTTCATCATTTAACAGCTGTGTCAATTGAGCTTGTACTGCTTGATATTCATTGACTAGCTGTACTGTCTCTTCGTTTTCCGGATCGCCGGAGAAACAGGGTAACATAATTGAGGACGCAAGACGACAATGGCGACAGACGCCGCCTGCTGGGCCAAGTTGTTTATCCAACTCCGCATATCTTTGCTCAAGGGTCTGGATGTCGGAAGAGAAAGCCCTTCCCTGTGGTGTCACGGTCATTGTACGACGGTTTTTGTCCTTACGGTTATCATTGAGCAAAAAAACCTCGTTCATATCGACGAGATTTTGTTGGGAGGGATCTTTCCATGGAGGAAATCCTTGGTTATGGATGAAGTTCTCGAATTGAGAACGGCGATCAAAGGCTAAGGCATTGTGTGTGCCAAATCCAAAGAGGATACCAAAAAGTGCATGGTTCCTCTGGATAGCAGACCCTAATGTGCATTTCTTCTCTTCAATGTCTCTGAGCAATCCTTCTGGGGTAATGTCTGTTCTGAGGACTTCCTGAAAAATCGTTAAATTTTCTCGAACAACCCGAAGAAAATCCCTCTTGTTCACCAGGTAAATCCAGGGCATTTCTTGATTTTCTTCTAGGAGTACTAAAAACTTTTGCGAATTGAGGTTCTTTTCATATTTGCTGAGTAGAGGGAGAGCGAATTTCAGAAAAAAAAATCTATGATCTAGTACCGATAAAGACCCGTCGCTCGTACATGAAAGAGGCTTGTTCCCAAAAAGGGTATACCCGAATGTGGACGTGAAGAGGAGTTCTTTACACAAACAGCTAAGGAACTTGCGTTCTGTTGGGGAAAGTTTTTGGAGGAGTTCCCGTGCATATGCCTTCTGTGTCGGGTTCCCCTCCTTTGGTATGTGCTGCAAAATAACAAAGACAAAACTAAGTAGCGTGAGCAAGCATAGTATCTTTTTCATACTTCAATTTTCTATAATTATTGGTGGCGGTGACATTTGGGGCAGTGAGTATGATCGTGCCAATTGTACTTAAATCCGCAAGTTCTACATTCAATAATGTATGGTGTTTCCCTCTTGATATACAACCCCCCCTTGTCTTTTGAGATGGTTTCTACAGGGACCAAGCGGCCCTTTTCTAGAACGAAGATGCCATTTTCACTGACTCTGATATCACGAGGATCAACATATGTTTTTTTGGACTGGTGAGAATTTTTCACGTTAGTTTTTGCCTCACAAGACATCATAGAAAGGCATGCGATACCGAGCAGAGCGACAAAAATACTTTTCATGATTTATTCCTTTTTGAGATTAGGCAGAGGTTCTTTCCATGACTCGTCTCGTATACTCCTGCACCCAAATTCTAAGGAAGACCGAAATCCTTGTTGGTTTTTTTCTTCAAACACGATTCAATTGATAGGTTTTAACCCAACGATGCCCTCGTGAGTAGGGTTTCACGCTTCGGGTTTAGGGACTGGAAAGAAATAAGTCAGACGATTCGGGTGAGCAAAGACCAATTCTTCAACTTATTTGGGTATACATTTAACTGATTGCGAAGGAGATAAAATGAAAATGGATAGAGAAGTGAAAGAGGAAGAGCAGGAATTCCCATGGACACATCCAGAGGTATTGGAACTTCACAAGATGTTTGACCAAGAGTTTGCAAAAACGCGGTCGGCAGAGGAAGGAGAGGCTCTTTTTGTGCGATTTTTCTCGCCAACAGGGCTTGTCGAAGAAAAGCTGAAGGATTGGCAGGGCAGAGATGTCGATATTAACGATGTCATGACCATTGCTTTTGAGCTCTACACCTTTTCGTGTTTTATCTTTTCCTGCTTCTTTTTTAATGACTATCCAGAAGAAATTGTCAAGGAGTGGTGGCAAAATCCTGGGATGCGGTCATGGGCAAACGAAAATGCGTTCTTAGAACCTTCTGTGATGAAGATCAAAGTCGAATTTGATAAAGAGGCATCAGCCTGTCAGACGATGCTTGACTTAGAAGAGCTTCGTGAGAAGTACCTCGCTCCACGTGGGGTGATAGGCCAGGAATTTCAAAAGCTTGTGTCGTTAGACAAGAAGAGACAGGTGGCGATGGGCGCTGAGCTCTTTAGCTTGAAGTCCTATATCGATTATGCCCTGTTTGCGATAGAATATTCTGCGAAAGTGGAAACATGGACAACCCCAGCGGTGCGGAAGATCCACTATCAGTTTGAAAGCGATTTGAAAGCGGGGAAGACAGAAGAAGACTTTCGCGCTTTAGAGCAACGGTATATTGGGAAAAAGGGTGTGATTGCCACTGAGTTGGCAAAGGTGCAAAGTAATGGCGGGCAGACACCGTCAAAGCACGCTGAAGAGCTTGCTCGTCTTCGAGATGCCTTTCAGTCGTTTTTCTCATCACATGCAAGCGAAAAGAAGTAACGAATTCTGTCAACTACCTCTCCCTAAGGGGAGAGGCTTGGAGAAAATTCTAAATGAAATGCGTACAGGAACAGTTTGAACATGCGCTTCTTGAGTGCAAGACGGCGAAAGATGTAGAAGCGTTGAAGCTTCGGTATCTTGGTAAGAAGGGGATTATCCAGGATCAGATGCGTCTGTTGAAGGAAGTGTCTCCTGAACAGAGGCCTGCTGTAGGCGCACAGGTGAATGCCCTGAAAGTATATATCGAAGGAAAACTAGACCAATTTCTGAGTCGTATTGTTGACCAAGAGCGTGAGCAACGTATGGCAGGAGAGCGGCTTGACGTCACACTGCCAGGGCGAGCGCACTTCCTTGGATCTAAGCATCCGATCCCAGCGACAATTGATGAGATTGTGCGGATTTTAAAAGACCTTGGCTTTTCGGCTCAGGTAGGCCCTCAAATCGAAACCGAGTACTATAACTTTGAAGTGTTAAACTTCGCTCCTGACCATCCTGCGAAGGATATGCAAGATACCTTTTATATTGAGCCTGGTATCTTGCTTCGCACGCAGACGTCAAACGTGCAAGGACGAGTTATGGAGAGGACATCGCCTCCCATTCGGATTGCTTGTCCTGGCAGGTGCTTTCGTAACGAAGAGGTGAGTGCGCGATCCCATTGCTTCTTTCACCAGGTAGAGGCTCTCTATATCGACCAAGGGGTGAGCATGCAAGATCTCTTCTCGACATTTCGGGAGTTTGTGCAGCGCCTCTTTCAGCGTGATGACTTAGAAGTACGCTTCAGGCCCAGTTACTTTCCCTTCGTAGAGCCTGGTACTGAATGTGATGCTACCTGCTTAGTCTGCAATGGCAAGGGGTGTCAGCTCTGTAAATACTCTGGGTGGCTTGAGATCTGCGGTGCTGGCATGGTTCATCCCCAAGTATTGCGGAATGTTGGGATAGACCCTGAAAAATATCAGGGGTATGCCTGGGGGATGGGTGTAGAGAGGCTTATTATGCTGCGTCATAGTATCAGAGACATTCGCCTTTTCTCTGAAAATGACATGCGATTCTTGCGTCAATTTCACGGCGCATAACGAAAAAGGAGGGGAGGTTATGCCTGTAGAGCGGTGGAGGGTGTCGGACGAAGAGTCTGGTGCTCGGCTGCCAGAAATTCTCGTTGGGCATGGACCTCTCCATCTTCCATCTTTAAAGCAAGCACGCCGTCTTATTGAATCCGGTCGGTGCTCTGTCAACGGCCGGATTCGGAAGTTTGCCTCTGTTGTTGTCGCATCGGGGGATTGGATAGAGGTGGTTCCTGGGGAGCCGAAGAAACGACGTCCTGACTGTTCTATCATCTATGAAGATGAGTGGATGTTTGTTATCAACAAGCCACCTGGCATAACAGTTGAGCATGAGATTATAGAACGTGTGACAGCGCGAAAATGCTATCTCGTCCATCGTATCGACAAGGACACCTCAGGGCTGCTCATGGTTGCCAAGAATCCTGACATGGCAAGCTTTCTGGAATTGTTATTTCGCGAGCGTTCTATAAAAAAAGAATACCTCGCGATCGTTGACGGGGAGCTGCGAGAAAAACATGGCATTATCCGGTGGTCGCTGAAGCTGAAAAAGCGATGCCAGGGGGGGGTATATTGGGGAATTACTAAGGATTCTTCTGGAAAGTCCGCCTATACAGAGTTTACCCTAGTGGCGAGGAAGAATGATGCTTCACTGGTGCACCTTCTTCCGACGACAGGACGTACCCATCAGCTTCGCGTTCATATGGCAGCTCTTGGAGCTCCGATCCTTGGTGATTATCAGTATTCGGAGCAGTTTCGCTGTGCCATGCGGCCAGAGCGTCATATGCTGCATGCGTGGAAGCTTTCCATGCCGCATCCTATCTTAGGAGAGCAGAAGTCATGGACAGCGCCGTTGCCTGATGATATGGCAGAGGCTGTTCGGTCGTTATTTGGTGGAGAAGTAGAGAGGAAGCTATGCGAGCTTTGATCGTAAAGACATCTTCGTTAGGGGATGTTGTTCAAGCCTTTCCCGTGGTCGAATACCTGAAATCTCGGCAGCATATATCCCATGTCGGATGGGTTGTTGAGAAAAAGGCATCTTCTCTCGTGTATGCCCATCCGTATGTAGACACTGTTATCGAAATCGACAGCTCTTCTCTTCGTTCATTGTTCCCTCGATATGAGATGATTAGAGAGTGGAAGCGTCAACGGGCGATGGTCAGAGAGTCCTGCTGGGACTGTGTTTTTGACCTTCAGGCAAACATCAAGTCAGGCCTTGCTACCTGGTATGCGAGATCTCCCGTCAAAGTAGGGTATGGCAGAGCATCGGCAGCAGAATGGCCGAATATTTGGGCCACGGCAGAGCGGCATGACCCTCCCTCTGGGCTTTCGATACGAGAAGAATATCTTCATATCGTCCAACGTCATTTTCATGATTCGCTAGCATTTGAAGCATCGCCCCTGGAGCTTCGTCTGACAGAAGCGCAGGAGCGCGCTCTTACTATAGAACGTTCTCGTTGGCCAGCTTCATCTCCAATCTGGGTTGTCTCTGTAGGCTCTACCTGGCCAAATAAAATGTGCAGGACACAGTCTCTTCTTGATGTCCTACGGCTCTGCAAAGAGAAATATTCCCCGTATTTCGTGTTTATTGCCGGCAATGGCGAGGAGCTGCGAGAGGTAGGAGCTTTAGCTCAAGACTTCCCTCGTTCGAGTCATGTGCTGTATCGACCCGAGCTTCCCCTCCTCCAACGGGCCATGAATCATGCAAGTGCAGTCCTTGCCGTTGATTCCATCATCCTTCATCTTGCGGCCACCACGCAGACGCCTACTTTTGGCTTTTTTGGGCCGTCCAGCGCTCAGAAATATGCTCCAAAGGGCAAGCGCCATGGCTTTTTCCAAGGTATTTGCCACTCAATGGCTAGCTATGAAAAGCGATGTCCTTTGCTGCGCACCTGTGCGACGGGACAGTGCTTGAAGGGATCGGATCCTGAGGATATATTCCGCAGCATTGAGGAGTGGCAGGAGAGGTATATTCTGCCTTCGTGAGCTCTCTTTTCCCAATCCAGATGGCGAGGTATCCTCGATATATTCGACTGTCGGTGTCGACGGTATGAAGACTTCTGAGAAGGCGACTTCTTTTCACCCAGTACGGTCCTGTCCACTCTCTATCCACATCCATTACAAGAACGTGCCGGCTGCTGATGTTATAATCACCAAGAGGTGAGAAATGACCCACAGGAGTGCCGATGGGTATGAGAATCGACTGGTCAAAATTGGCAATGAGCAGGCAGCGCAGCCTTTTTTTTGACGCTAATAAATGTAGCGCTTTGTGGAGAAGTCCTTTTGATGGATGTGGATGTGAGACATGCCTCACATCTACACGTGGTACGTGCAGTCCATAGGCGCGCAATACTTTTTTCAGGATGCTCGCGCACTGATTCAACGTGATTCCTGGGCCGCCTCGTGCCACGGCCTTTGTCCATGTTCTATCGTGAGAGCGTTCCAGCACTTCTTTTTGTGTCTGCGGTGTGAAATTAGTGACAGTTTGTGAGAGCAAAGCGTTGACAATCATGGTGATGGTGGCAAGTGAGCATGAGCTCTCGTTTTCCTGTTGTACATAGTACGGGCTGAGAGATCGATAGGCATAGGAGGCTGAATGGGTGGTTGGTGAATAGGGGACTGCTGTCTGCGGGTAGACGCTCTTCAGTGGGAGAAGAAAGAGGGTGAGAAAGAATAAGACTGAAAACAGCCGGTTCATCTCGAAATTTTCCTGTGAGGCTTCTGTTGTGTGAAGGAGCATGCTCGTGGAGTATTTTTGATGATCACTGATTTGTAGTACTAGAAAAAATTCTTTCTTTGCAGTACGTATACAATGAGAGGTGAGGTTGTATGAGTATAGTACCGGATATCAAAAAGTTCTGTGTTGATCTGTACGAGACAGCATCGCATGCCCGCCCTCTCTGCAGGTGCTGAGATGCTTGTCCTGAGCGATCTTCTCCGAGTGGTTAGGACAGTACGAAAGCCGGTGTTGAAGAGCGCTGAGAAGTTCGTGAAGCGAGGGCAAAGGCGATTCTGTAGCCACAGGCTCTTATAAACTCGAGCTAGTGACAGGGCCTGTTAAAAATCAAAGGAGAGCCGCAATTATGGAAACATCAGCTGGTGAAGTAGCGTGGCGACCTACGTCGGCAGAGAGTGCATTTGCCACTAAACTTGGCGATATCACGAGATGTACTGGCGGCTCCCCTACTCTTTTGGGCAAAGTATGCCGAACGATGGCTCGCTTCGCGGAAATGTGTGGATTAGTGTCTTGCAAAAGGTCCTGGGAGGTTCATGTCGCTGCAGAACACATGGCGCAAGAAGGGTATTCCGGAAATGCGTCGTCGGTAGGACTTAGCAGCACTGCCGAACATCTCGAGGCTCTAGGGCACCGTGATCTGGCCCAATCCTTGTTCCCCGCAGCAAAAATCTCAAAACGGTCCGAGGCATTGCTCCCAATACCTGCTCTCGCGCGATCGGTTCGGAAAGACGTTCAGGCACTTAACGAAAACGAGTCTCTAGTCATCCCTGTGGGGACGAGGGGGCACGCTCTTCTCATGGAAGTAACGTGTACAGGGGAAGACGTAAATGGTAAAAAAATCTTTTCTGTGACCATTCATAATACTGGTGGGGGATTAGAGTACCATCATTCTAGGATAGTTGACGGAAAAAAAATGCATCAAACGGCTTATGAAATACTCTCTGTTTCGGAAGATAGCCTTTGCGGAGAAAATTCATCGTTTTTTCAGAAACTGTTTGGTGCAGCATTCCATGATACTGATCATTTGTACAAAAAGGTTCTACCAACCCTTGATGGAGAGCTAGGCAGCGCGAGGAGGCCTGAAGAGCGAGCTTTTTGGAGCCATGGACAGATGGGGGGGTCATGCACTGCATCATGCGTTCTTTCGTACCTTCGGTCCCATATGACTCGGGATGAGTATAAGAGTTTTAAGGAGTCCGTTCGGATGGAGGTATTTCTAAAACAGTACGAAATAATACGGGCTGGCAAAGCGACCTCGCACACCGTCAATATTACCATGGAAATCGGAAAGAAATTGCTGAAAAGAATGGAGAGTCCGCAACTTCAGGCAGCCATGCAAGATATAGAAACAACCTTTTCGAAACTAGGAGAGGCTCAAAAAACCAGCTCACCATCTTCACCGCATGGTTGCACGGAGAGGGTTAAATCTTTATCTCTTGCATTCGAGGCCTTGAAAAAAAAGGGGGCATTCACATCAGAACGTCGTGAAATTGTAGAAGCAGAATTGCTTAGATCAGGATTGCTTGAGGAAGGTATGCTGGGTAGTTTAAGTCCTGAGGAAAAAGAGGATCTTCGTAAACTTGCTGAAAAAATTGCCACGTATCTGGGGAATGAGCCCATGCTCACAAAAGATCAAATATGTCTTTACGCTGCGTTGGCTCTGCGCATGCGCAGTCTTGATCTGCCTGAAAAACTTAGAAAAAACATGAATTCGGTACAATGCGACTATGTGCAAATGAATAAGACGGGGTTGATGACGCATCCAAAAATCGTCGGTATTCTTGTTGACCTTGAGGCGGATATGCCAGACCAGGTCTCGAGGGAAGCTGGATTTCACGTCCAACAGTTTTCCCTAAACCCTCCTTTGGGGAGGGTTCGATTATCTCAGATAACCGACGGAGCTCTTGCTATTGAGATCGGTGTGGAATTGTTGAAACAAAAGAAACTCCCTCTAGCTGATGTTCTTTGTGCCTTAATCGAAAACCCTTCTGTTGCCATAGAAGATATACACAAAAAATTGGGCTTGAAGAGCAAGGATATACCAGAGAGTACGGAAATAGAAAACGCCTTGCGTACAAGATCGGGATATAACACTTTGCCATCAGTAGAACAGACACGATATGATAAGCATGTTAAGGTCAGGGTTTCTCTGGCCTGCAACACTTTTGGTCGCTCCTGGTATGAATCTATGGTCTACGGCCATGCCTGCGCCCAGATTTGCATCACTGAAAAAACGTATAGTCTGAACACGTTGCCTCGTGACAAAGCCCTGAAACTAGCAACGGCCTACTGGATGATCCCTCAGGAGCGGGCGGATACTTTTGATTTGCTTTCTCAAAACGCCCAGATAAGCATCGAAGATTTGCAGGGGTTCCTGGATTCAAAGACACAGCAAGAAATAGATATGGCTCGAATAAGTACTCAAATGAATCTAAAGACCCGCTTCCAATCAGAATTACCTGCTTCGTTTTCCGAAAAAGAAAAGGGGCTATATCTGGAGCGATATGACAAATATTATGAGAAGGCAAGATCTCTGGGTGTTTCTTGGTTCACGGCGAACAAACTTGCGCATACATGCGCGATGGAGTACGTCCTAAAAGTGAGAAAGGCGACCGCAGGGCCAGAAAAGGTTGATGAGTACTTCGAGCGTTTTTCCGTGAATTTTGGCATTGCACTCTGTTTAAACGAACACACAGACGATCGGAAATCCTTTGATGTGCTGAAAGATGATTGCTTTAAAAAAATAGACAAGCAAATAGATCTCTATTATTTTTGAAAACATGATATCTAAGAATATTTTCCCATTTTAAAACTGCGGAAGTTGGGTGAATCTGTAGCCGCAGCCCCTTATAGTATCCGTGTCAGAGAGTAACTTGTGCTGCGTCCGCCCTTTGAGTCTTTTGTGAGAATTCCTCGGTTCACAAGATCGAGAATGTCTCGATAAGCAGTGTCCTGGGAACACTTTGCTATCTTAGCCCATTTTGATGAGGTTAACGGGCCTTGCAGGCCGCCCAGTAGGCGATTAATTATTTTCCTCTGCCGATCGTTTAAGGGAATCTCCTTAAGCGCTTCCCAAAACGACGCTTTGACTAGAATACTGTCAAGGGTGGACAACGCACCGTCTATTGCTCGTCCAAGACGCCCGCTTCCATCGTCAAAGCGGTGAATTGTGACGAACCAAAGGTGAGCAATGGCAGCCTTTAAGACAAGATCAATTGTTGTCTCACTGTTGATCCAATTCAGAAAAAGAGTGCATTCATGATCGACTCGATCGGTGGAGGGGCCCTCGAAATGAACTTTTTCCTCTTCCATCCGACCTGAGACGGCCTGAACAGAACTGTCAATCTCCGCAAGTGCAACAGAATTCTCCGCATATTTGCGGAGAATAGTAGGTTTATTCTCCGCACGTTTTTTTGGGGAAGCTCTTTCCTTTGCTAAGCGACACATACAGTACTGGTGTTACATACAAGGTCAGCACTTGAGAAAAAAGAAGACCTCCTACAATCACAAGGCCAAGTCCTCGGAGCATTTCTGCACTCTCGCCAATCCCAAAGGCAAGCGGCAAGGCACCTATGATAGCGGCAACTGTTGTCATCATAATCGGCCGAAGGCGGATCAAGCTCGCCTCAATAATAGCTTCTTCAGGTGACGTGACAGTTTTTTGGATTTCAAGAGCATAGTCCACCATCATAATTCCATTTTTTTTCACGATGCCAATGAGAAGGAGGAAGCCTACAGCACTAAATATGGAAAGCGGCTCATGAGTGATGAACAGGGTGAGAATACCTCCTAAGCCAGCAAGAGGAATCGATGAGAGAATCGTCAGAGGATGAGAAAAACTTTCGTAGAGTATGCCCAGTATCGTGTACATCACAATCGTGGCTACCAGAAGCAAGAGAAGAGTGTTTCGTGTCGTCGTTGAGATGGTTTGGGCAGAACCAGAAAGATTTGCCGAGATGGTATCTGAAGGAACGAGGGAAGCTGCTGCCCTTGCTACACTCTTAAGTCCCACATTGATAGGCACGCTATCTGCAAGACTAAAATAGACGTTGGTTGAGGGCAAGCCCTCATGTCGATGGAGGGAGGCAGGGCCGAGCTTTTCTTCTACAGTGCAAAAGGCACTGAATGGCACGAGGGTGCCTAAACGTGATGAGCACATCAGTTTTGAGGGAGCATCAAGTCGCTTTTGATATTCAGGAAGAAGTTCGATAGCAATCTCTTCTCGAAATGGACCTTTCTGTATAAACCCCACCCTTGTTTGGCCGAAAGCGTTGTGTAAAAGGGTCTGAATATCGTGTCTGTCGATGCCATACATATGCGCCTTTTTCTCATCCACAAGCACTCGTAATAGAGGCATCCCTTCATTGCTCGATGCTGAAACAAATGTTACCTCTGGCATTTTTTTTATATGAGCTTCTATGGCACGGGCTGCTGCCTCAACAGCTTCGTTTTCAGTTCCTTTCACAATAAGACTATAGTGGCCAGGGTGGTCAAAATTCATGCCCACCGTAATAAGCCGCCAAGGAGCAAACGTGGCGATGACGCCAGGAATGGCCTGCAACTGTTTTTCTAAAGAGGCAATAATATCTTTTTGCGGAGGGCGGTTCGTCTCTTTGGTGTGAAGCTTCACAACGAACACAATCTGGCCAGGAACTGCAAAAGTCAAAAAATTGTCAATCGAAGGCTGTTGTCGAAAGATCTTCTCAATGCTCCCTTGCCGTTCTAGAATGTGCTTCTGTGAGGTCGCTGAAGGAACAGAGACGAAAGCAAAAAAATAGCCTCGGTCTTCTTCAGGGAACAAATTTACCGGTAATCGGGTGAAAAGGGAGATTGACGCGAATAGACACATGAGGGCGCAGAATAAGACACTCTTAGGATATCCGAGAACCAGCCGTAGGCTTTTCGCATAAGCAGTTTTGAAAATAGAAGTGTTTTTTGTTGCTGTACATGAGGCTTGTACAAATCTGCTGCTTAGCATTGGGATGATCGTAATGGAAACAATTCCAGAAACCGTGATGGCGATGGCAAGCGTCATGCTAAACTCACGGAAAAGTCGGCCCTCCATGCCCGGCATAAACAGAAGAGGGATAAAAGCGGCGACTAAGGAAAGTGTAATGGAGACGATCGTAAAACAGATGTGTTCAGTGCCGAGGATACTTGCCTCTCTTTTTGATTTTCCCTGTTCCCGATAGCGGACAATATTTTCCAAGACAACAATAGCATCATCGACCACAAAGCCGCATGAGAGGGTAAGGGCAACTAAAGAGAGGAGGTTCAGGCTAAAGCCTGCACAGTACATGATCGCAAGCGTTCCGAATAAGGAAAAGGGAAGGGAGATGCTCGTTATCAAGGAATTCATACCGCGCTTTAACGACACATATATGACGAGGATGACAAGGATAAAGGCAATGCCAAGGGACCACTCGACATCAACGAGGGAGGCATTGATCCACATGGCTTTGTCAAACCAGATGGAGAGAGAGATATTTTTTGGAAGTTCCTTTTGAATTGTGGTAAGAGTACTTTGGACATCCTGTGAGATTGCTACAGTATTGGCATCGCTCGTTTTCTGAATGCTGATTATCACTGCATTTGCAGAGCTCTCATGGCTGACAAGGCGGTCTTCTTGTGGGAATAGCTGTTCCTCCGATATGGTGCCTATATCCTGAAATAAAACAGCACCATCTCCGATTCGGATTGTATTCAAATCCGACGCTGCTGCGATTGTCTGGGCCATTTCGATAGCTAACAGGCCATGCCCTGTGTCAATGCCGCCGAGAGCGGCATAACCTGTACTTCGTTTAACAGCATCAATAACTTGTGGAAAGGTGATCCCTCGAGCTGCCATAAGTTCTGGATTGATACGCATGTAAATCGTTTTTGACTCGCCGTATGCATCCACCTTAGCTATCCCTTCGATACGTTTTAGACGGGGAAGAACATACTTTTCGGCAATCTGACGCAGCATCCCATTATCGGCTTCCAACGAAGTCGCGATAAGATAGATGATAGGTTCGTTTTCACGTTCTTGAACAAAATATGTTGGTCTGTGCTCAAGGTCGATGGGAAGCGAATATTCAGCCAGGTTTATTGCTGTTTGCACGTCAATGACAGCCTGGTTTATATCCTTACTGATATCGAAGGTGAGTGTTATTGAAGAGTGTCCCTTGCCGCTATGTGATGAGATCTCCTGCACTCCTTTTACAAGGGCCAAATGCTCTTCGAGAGGGATAGTTATCTGGTTGAGGACTGTTTCAGGGTCTGCCCCTTGGTATTCAGTGTGTATTCCTATGCAAGGATGGGTTATTGGTGGAAGGTCTGTAACTGGTATCTTTATATAGGCTAAAACCCCAGCCAACACGAGGCTGAGCATGACAAGAGTTGTCATCACGGGACGTCGAATGAAAGGCTCTGAAATATTCACATGCTCACCTTACACCCTTCAGAGAGCCGTTCCTGACCCTCAATGACAACAGAATCGATTGCAGCAAGGCCTTCACCTACAATTCGATTATTTTCAATCAAATCTCCAACAGCAATCTGCCGAACCGCAGCAGTCATCTCAGGCGTGATAACGTACACATACGGACCTTTTTGGTTATACTGTAGGCAGCTTTGAGGAACGAAGATTACCGCAGGATCGATTTTCGTATGGATGCGAACTCGGACAATCTGGCCCGGGAGGAGAGTGTGGTCCTCATTGGGAACAGAACCCTTGATAACCAGGGTTCCACGACTGGAGTCGAAGGAGTTGTTGAAAAACGTAATACTCCCTTGCCTTGTAATCATTTGATGGGAGAGGGGAGAGATTTCGATGGAGGATGCCGCGGCTGGTATTTCAAAAAATTCCTTCTCAGTAACGGAAAAGGAGACGACAAGGGTATTCAGTTGTGTGACTGTGGTAAGACATGTTGAACCATTTTGAGCATAGGTTCCCACACAGACGGGGATTTCGCCTACTCGTCCATCAAACGGAGCTTTGACAGTACAATTATCAAGCTCAATAACGGCTTTTTGAAGGCCGGCAGTAAGATTCTCGATAGTGCTTTTTGATTTTTCTACCTCAGTTTGGATCTCATCCCATTCGATTTGGGGGATGAGATCCTTCTGTGCAAGACTTGTATATCGTGACATTTTGTTCACCAGCCCCTGAAGGACGGCGTTTTCAGTAGCAAGATTTGCTTTAGCCTGTTGAACATGCAGCTGTTGCATCGCGCTATCCAGCGATACAAGAGGACTTCCTTCGCTTACGTTTTGACCTTCGTGAACATGAATTTTGGCAACAACCCCATCAGCTCGAGAGAAAATAGAAACAGAGGCTATTGGGGTCAGAGTTCCTGTTGTTTCGATAGCGCGTGCATGATCTTGGATAGACGGATGCACGACAGAGATAGGAATCACCTCTTGTAACGAAGATTTCTCTTCATTCTGCGAGCTACACCCAACCAAAAGGACGCAACAAAGAAGATATTTTTTCACTTTTGTACCATCATAAAAAAAGTCACAGCGTCCCCGTTGCATAGGCGAGGTTAGCAATCCCTGTGAGCCATTGGGTTTTTACAGTGTTGTACTGAATGCGTGCTGCTG